>CAMVPJ010000004.1 GCA_947169395.1 uncultured Caryophanales bacterium | reverse complement strand
ATCATATAAGGGCAAAATACCTGTTTGAAATTGAACTAACTGCAAAACTCGGGAGCTATAGTAGGTGGGATTGCTGGAGTAATTATAAAATTAACAAAGAATAAAAATAAGAATAATAATTAATGGTGACGTGTTCACCATTTTGATTGACTTTTTTATTAATGATTGATATACTTGTATTGTAAAGGAATGATTGTATGAATGAAGAAAAGAATAATATAGGGGCTCAAAATATAGGGATAAATAATAGTGGTCTTCCACCAATGAATACTGTACCTGCTCGAAGTATGCCTTCACAAAATATGGATGTTAATAATCTTCCGCCTATGGGAAGTACGCCTTCTGCGTCTGTTCAACAAACTAATAATACAGTTAATATACAGGATAAGTACGGGCTTCCACCTATTAGTAATTTTACTAATTTTAATACTAGTTATGAGACTCCTAAGGTAGATAGTAATACTTCTGTATTTGATTTAATGGATCAGTTTGAGAGTGTTAATAATAATGCGGTTAATAATATAACTCCGGTTCAAAATAGTGTACCTACTAATAATGTTATAAATCAAATGTATAATACTCCTAATACTGTTTCTAATAATCAAGGTTTGAATACAAATGTTATGCCATCTATTCCTGTTATTAATAATACTGTAGAACCAATTAATAATACTCCAGTAACGCCTGTCAATAATATAAATCAGACTAATACTGTTGATCATACTCTAGATATATTTAATGGGATTAGTAATGTAAATACAAATTTAAATCAAAATGTTAGTGTAGATAGTAATGTTCAACCTAATGTAATTGTTCCTAATACAAACATTGAGAATGTTCCTAGTGTACCTACAAATAGTATTAATAATGCATCAAATCCAAGTACAATGCCAAATACTATAAATAATAGTTTTATAAATAATGCTCCAATGAATATGTTTAGTGGTAATAGAGTTGAAACAAGTGCGAATAGTATTCAAGAAAACGGATTAAGTGTTTCTAATAGTGTTAGTAATCAAGTTAATAACACTCCTCAAGTTGAGAATACTGTTTCTCCTACATTAGTTAATCCGCAAGAACAATTAGCAGCTTTTAATAATGTAAATACTTTGCCTATAGAAAATAATAATAATGTTAATAATCAAAACATTAATAATGAATCAGAGTTTGTAAACACCACACCAACTCTTATTAAAAACGATTCGGGATTATTTACTAATGATCAAAATAATACCCAAAATACAGTTGGAAGTAATGTTGATAGTCTAGAGAATCCAAACAATGTTCCACCTATGGTTAATCATGTTGTTGATAACGTGAACTTTGATGGAGTAAGTAATGGAGATAATATAGTTGAAATACCTACTACATCTATTGAAAATGAAACAGATAATAGTGAATTAAATCTTGGGGATGTAATAGGTAATACTGAGAATACTGTTGATAGCGCTAGTGATAATAATGGGGTAGAGGACTTAATTACTAGTTTTGATACTAATACTAACAATAATGTTGTAAATGATGAAAATAATACTAATGTAGCTACCACAAATAATACTGTAAGTAATGATGTCGCAAATACAGATAAACCTAAGAAGAAAAAGAAAAAGTTATTATTTATTATTTTATTAATTATAACTATTATAATAGTTTCAGCTGTTGGTGTATTAAGCTATTTCATGTTTTTTAAAACAGATAAATTAGTATGTGGACTTCAAGATTATAGTAATGAAGAGTATATACTAGATGAATCTATGGTATATAGGTTTAAGGGTAATAAAATGACTAATGCAAAGCTAAGTCAAGTATTAACTTTTACTGAAGATAGTTTAGATAAGAAAGATTCTTATTTAGAAGAATTGAAAAATCAATATCAAGGATTAGGTCTTAATGTAGCATTTATTGAAAATGAAAATGGTTTTGAAATAGATATGGATTTTACTAAATCTGAATTAGAAGCATGGTACGGAAATAATCTTAAAAATTCATCTAAGAGTCAAATGAAAAAGGAAATGAGAGATTCAGGATATACTTGTAAATAGTATATCTTTTTTGATATACTTTTGTTGGTGGTTTTATGTTAGATGGTTTAAATAAAGAACAAATTAAAGCTGTTAAAAATATTGAAGGGCCTATGCTTGTTATGGCTGGTGCAGGTTCTGGTAAGACTAAAGTATTAACTACTCGTATTGCGTATATGATTAGTAATGGTATTGATCCTTATAATATACTTGCGATTACATTTACTAATAAAGCGGCAAATGAAATGAAAGAGCGTATTATAAGTTTAATTGGTGATAAAGCAAAAATGATGCAGATATCAACATTTCATTCTTTTGGATTAACTATAATAAAAAAATACTATGAATATGTTAATTTAAGTAAGAATTTTACAATAATTGATAGTGACGATGCTTTATCACTTATAAAGAAACTTGTAAAAGATTCAGGTCTTGACCCTAAACACTATAATCCTAAAACAATAAGAAATAGAATAAGTAGTGCGAAGAATGAACTTATGAGTCCTGATGAACTTGATAAGTTTACTTGTAATGATGAAGATTCCGTAGTTGTATCTATATATCGTAAGTATCAAGCTAGATTAATATCTAATAATTCAGTTGATTTTGATGACTTACTATTACTACCTATTAGAGTATTTCAGAAGCACCCTGAGGTATTAAAATTATATCAGGAACAGTATAAGTATATTCTTATAGATGAGTACCAAGATACAAACGAGGTACAATATATATTAACTAAGATGTTAAGTGCAAAGTATAAAAATATATGTGTAGTAGGTGATCAAGATCAGAGTATATACGGGTTTAGAGGTTCTAATTATCGTAATATATTAAACTTTGAAAAAGATTATCCTAATGCAGTTGTTATCATGCTTGAAGAAAACTATCGCTCTACTAAAACTATATTAGGTGCAGCTAATGATATAATTGCAAATAATAAAAATAGAAAAGATAAAAATCTTTGGACATCTAACGAGATAGGGGATAAGATTACATCTAAAAGATGTATGGATGAGAAAGATGAAGCTAATTATGTTGTATCTGAGATTAATAGATTAATATCAAGTGGTGTTTCGCATAATGATATTGCCATTCTATATCGGACTAATGCTATGTCTAGAAATATTGAAGAGAATATGTTAGGTGAGAATATTCCTTACAAAATAGTAGGTAGTTTTTACTTCTATAATAGACGTGAGATTAAAGACTTAATTAGTTATTTAAGATTAATCTATAATACAAGTGATGATATTAGTTTATCTAGAATAATTAATGTACCTAAAAGAAAGATTGGACTTAAAACAATTGAAAAAATTAGTTTGAAAGCAATTAATGAAAATAAGAGCATGTTTGATTCTATAGAGTCAGGTAAAGAGTTAGAGTTTAAAAAATTAGTATTAGAACTTATTAAAGATAGTGAAGAGATGTCTTTAACTGAATTAGTAGACGATATACTTAATAAAACGGGTATAAAAAAAGAGTTAGAAGCGGAAAATACTATTGAGTCTATAGCTAGACTTGAAAACTTAGAGGAGTTTAAATCTATTACTTTAAATTTTGAAAATCGTTATGGTATTATATCTTTAGAAGATTTCTTAAATGAAATAAGTTTAGTATCTGATATAGAAGAAGCTAAAGATAATAAAGATGTAGTTACAATGATGACAGTGCATGCAGCAAAAGGTCTAGAGTTTGATTATGTATTTTTAGTTGGTATGGAAGAGAACTTATTCCCGCACATTAGGTCTATTAGTGATAATAGTGAGCTTGAAGAAGAAAGACGTCTTTGTTATGTTGCTGTAACACGTGCAAAAAAGAAACTATATATAACGAGTGTAAATTCTAGATTGTTATATGGTCTTGATAATCATAATCCTAAAAGTAGATTTATTGGTGAAATTAGTGATGAATACTTAGATGATATAAAGATTTCTGGTAATAAAAAAAGAGAAAAGATTACTATTGATGATACAATTAGTTATACTTTAGGTGAGAAGATAAAACATGATGAATTTGGGGATGGAGTTATAGTTGGAATTGATAAATCTATTTTAACTATTGCATTTAAGTTTCCTTATGGTATTAAGAAAATCATGAAAGGTCATAGTAGTATTGCAAAAATCTAAAAATAATGTTATATTATTTCTAGATAGAAAGTAGGATGCATATGAAACCTTCAATAAAATCTAAAGAAAAAGTTAAAACTAAGAAATTAGTATTACCTGTAGTGGCATCGTTATTTTTGTTTGCTATTATGTTAGGTATTTCTTTAAATGGTGATTTATTATCCTTAATGGGAAATTCTGTTACTGGTAAATACATTTGTAATAGCAATCAAGAGTTAGTTGGTAATCGATGTAAAATAGAGATTCCTGCTAAAAAATTAGGTGATATTAACAATGATAATAAGGTAGATAGTAGTGATGAGGCTTTATTAATAGATTATTTAAATAACTCTACTATAATTGATAATAGTGTTGCTGATGTTACTTTAGATGGTAAAGTAGATAATAGTGATTTAAATAAGTTTAGGTTTTATCTAGCTGGTATAAGATCAATTGATGAATATATATGTCCTAATAATTATGAACTTGATAATAATAAATGTATTAAATATGAAAATGCTATTAAAGTAAATAATACTTATGAAGTAGGTACTGCAGTTGAATATAATAATTCTTATTGGTTTGTAATAAGTAATGAAAATGATTATGTAACATTACTTAAAAGAGATACTATAGAAGATGCTATTAATTATAATGGTTTTAATATTAATAATATTCTTAATAGTTATATAAGTGATATTACTGATGATTTAAAAGAGATTGATGGTAGTAAGATTAGATTATTAAATACTAATGATTTAAAAGATTTAGGTTTTGTTGATAAATCTAATACCAATTATTATGAAAGTACTAATGATTTATATTACTTAGGATATGAAAAAAAAGAGTATTGGTTAGATAATGGGTTTATAATGGTTAATTATAATGGAGATAATTATGCATTTAAAGCTACTAATGATACACTAGCTTATATAAGACCAGTTATAAATGTATATAAGAGTAAATTAAAATAGATCTTTATTTATTGATCTATTTTTCTTATTACTTGCTTAATTTCATTATATTGTTCAGTTTTAATTGATAGTATATTATTTATTCTAATATCAATATCTAGTAAATTATTACTATTAGAGTAATTAGTAATAAGAGGTAGTTTAATATCTTTTTTAATACTTGATAAATATGATTTACCTTTATTATTAAAACCTAATACTCTAATATAGTTATTATCATTATGTTCTATTCTTTTATAATCTATAAGTATATATATAAGTATTCTTTTAATTCTATTATAAGAGTACTTTTTAGTTTTTATATTATTAATCAATTCAGTAACATTATTAGATATCAAAATACCTTTTTTAATTCTAGGATATATTTTTTCATCAACACCTTCTATATAAGTTAAATCCTTAGTAGAAAGTATTTTATATTTTAAAAGATCAAAATAATTATTGATATCAAGTTTATTATTAATTGCTTTTATTGTCTCACTTGGTACATAAGGAGTAATATCAATATTATTATTAATTGCTTCTCTAATACTAGTCGCACTAGCAATACTTTCTAATTTTTTACTATTATAGTCATTAGTTCTTTTAATTACTTCAGCTTCAATATTATAGTTGTTTTTTATTATCTCTTTAATATAACTGATACCAAGTATATCATTAGGACTCTTTATTTTTATTCCTGTTAAGTCATATAGTGCTTTACCAAGTGCATCTGGATAACTATAAGAATCTATATATGTTTTTAGTATTTCGTTATACTTATCACTCAATTGTACTTTAGCTATTTTATATAAAAGATTAATATCATTAGATTCGCTACCAAATATTATTTTATCAACCTTAAGCTCATTAAGTATTTCTACTGCTCCTTTAGCAAACAAATCTGCTGACTGTGATGCATATTTAAAGGGTAATTCTACTACTAATGAAACACCATATTTAAGGGCGATTTCTGTTTTGTCCCACTTATTGATAATACTAATATCTCCACGCTCAGTAATAGCTCCAGACATAACTAATATAATTGTAGAATCTTTATATTTTTCTTTTATCTTATTTAGATGATAAATGTGACCATTATGAAATGGATTATATTCACAAATTATACCTATAGTCATAAACACACCTCACACTTATTATATAGGAAATAATTTGTAATTGCAATTATATCAAAAATGATATATAATTGTTTCGGTGATGCGCATGAATATAGATTTAACAAGACTCAATAATGATATAGATAAGAGTATTGATGTAAATATTGATTACATTTTTAATAAAGAAGAACTAACTGGTACAGATTTACTTGAATGTGATTGTAAAGTAAGAGGGACTATTTACAAAAATTCATTAAAGGAAATTGTGTTAGATTTAAATGTAAGTGGTGTGATGATTATTCCTTGTGCGATTACACTAAAACCAACTAAAAATCCTTATAATATTGAAATTAAGGGTACTTTAAGTGAATTTTTGGATGGTTTTGAAGAAAAATTTACAAATTTACTTGATATTTTTCCAATAATATGGGAGAATATATTAATGGAAATTCCCATGCGTGTTGTAAGTCCTGGTGCGGAAGACCTAGAATTAAAGGGTGAAGGATGGAGACTTATAACTGATGACGAAGAAGTAACTTCGCCGCTTGCGGAGTTAGAAGACTTAATTAAAGAAGGTAGGTGAGTATATGGCTGTTCCATTTAGAAAAGTTAGTAATACTAGAGGTAGAAAGAGAAGAACTCATTATAAGATAAGTGAAAACGTAGTTGCTACATGTCCAAATTGTGGTGAAGCAGTTAGACCACATAGAGTATGTAAAAATTGTGGTACATACACAGGAAAGAAAGTAACTGAAGTTAAAAGCGATGAAGAATAATAGTCAATCTAAGGATTGATTTTTATTTTAGTTAGTAATCAAGAAATTTAGATATTTCTTGATTTTTTTGTCGAAAAAAAAGGAAACTTGAAAGTTTTCAATAATAATATATATAGAGGGTAATAGAACCTTGTATGTATGGGAGGTATAATATGCAACAAAATAATAGTGATTTAAAAAGAGTAAAAAGGAAAAAAGTTAGTATTTATACTAGAAAGCTTAAAGATGGTGAAGTTGTGCCTATGTTAGTTGATAGAAGTTTTAAAAAAGTGTTTGCTGATGAGCAACATTTAGAACGACTTAACTATCTTTTATCAACAGTTCTTAATAGAGAAGTTAAAGTAATTAGAATTATTAATAATGAATTAATAGGTATTACTAGAAAGATTAAAAAAAGAGCTGTTGACTTGGTGTGCGAAGTTGAAGGAAAAGGTTTATGTAATATTGAAGTTAATTCATCTTTTATTTGGGCTAAAGAAAGAAACTTCAAGTATTTATGTAGACTTATTGGAGGTCAAGATTATCTTGAAACTAATGAAGCTGATAGTGATACTCGTGAAGTAATTGATACAGATGAATATGATGATAATAATGTAATATATTTTGACGACGTATTTGATGACATCGAAGAAGAGCCTGATAATGTTATTCAGATTAATTTTAATACAGTTAATACGAATGATAAAGCAATAACTATAATGGGTGTGTTTGACGAAGAAGATTTAACTTATAGGTATACAGAACAGTTAAGAATCATTAATATTAATGTAGATTATTATAGAAAACTATGTTATACTAAAGATGCAAATGAGTTATCTAAATTTGAACGAGTAATAGGTTCACTTGGAATAGATAATATTAATACTTTATATAAGATAGCAGGTAATGATGCTGTATTAAAGGAGATTGGTGATACTGTGAGAAATTATAGTAAAGATGATAGTTTGGTTTATATGTATGATGCAGAGAAGGCAATGAAAATGGCATATGTATATGATTTGCGTCATGAAGTAAAAGCAGCTGTAGAAAAAGCCGAAGAACAGATAACTAAGGATGTAACAGATAGAGTAACTAAGGATGTAACAGATAGAGTAACTAAGGAAGTTACTCAAGAAGTAACAGATAGAGTAACGAAGGAAGTTACTGAAGAAGTAACAAAAGAAGTAACAAAAGAAGTAACAAAAGAAGTAACAAAAGAAGTAACAAAAGAGGTTACAGAAAAAACTACATTAGACTTGGCTAAAAAATTAAAAGAATCAGGTGTATCAAATGATATTATTAGAAATACAACAGGATTATCACAAGAACAAATAGATAAACTATAAATTGAGTTGTATATAATTAGATTATTTTGTGTTATAATGGTTGTATGGTGATAAAATGGCAAAGAAGAAAAAGAGAAAAGAAGTTAAAAAGAGTAAAGATTATGTGGTAGAATTAAAAGGTATACTTTTACTTCTAATTTGTATAATAGGGTGTTGTCCTTTTGGTGTAGTTGCAGATATTATTAAAGGTTTTGCCTCATTCTTAGTTGGTGTATGGTGGGCTGAAGCATTAATACTTGTTGGTATTTGTGGTATATATATGATTGTAAAAAGAAAAAAACCTGAGTTTTTTACTCCTAAGTTAGTAGGCCTTTATATAATTATAGTTGCAATCTGTATATTGTCACACGTAGGATACATTAAGAATCTTAATAGCGATACAATTGATGTAAATCACTTTAAACTGGTTGATAATGGAGTTGAAGTTGTACAAGCTACAGTTAGTAATATGTTAGACTTCGTAAATAATGGAGTTAAATTATCTGGTGGTGGCGTAATTGGAGCAGTATTTGCCTCAATCCTTTGTGCGCTACTCACTCTAAATGGCGCAATGGTAGTAAGTATTACATTAATTATATGTGGATCAATTATGTTTACAGGTGTATCAATTTATGACTTAATTAAGAAAACTCGTGAAGGTACACATAAGCTAAAAGATAAAGTACATAGAGAAAAGAAACCTAAAGAAGAAGATATAGAAATGCCAGAGGTAACTGATTCAAATAGTCATGCCATGGTGATATCTAATCTAGATGAACTTAAAAATAATGAACCAAAAGAAGAAGTAAATGTAGTAAAACCAGTAAGTGATAATAGTAGTAGTGAGAATAAAAACTATCAATATCCACCTATTAGTTTACTTAGTAAACCATCTAAAGGTAATGGTAAAGCTAATCAAGATGCAATTAAACAAAATGTACCAATACTAGTACAAGTACTTAAAGACTTTGGTATTGAAGGTAAAGTAGTTGCAGCTCATGTAGGTCCTGCAGTTACTCAGTATGAACTTGAAATAAAAGCAGGTACTAAAGTAAATAAGATACTTAGTTTAAATAGAGAGATAGCATTAGCTTTAGCTGCCAAAGATGTACGTATTCAAGCGCCTATTCCAGGTAAAAGTACTATTGGTGTAGAACTACCTAATAAAAGTATTTCGATGGTAAATGTTAGAGAAGTATTAACTAGTGTTCCTGCTAGTTTATCTGAAAGTAAGTTACTATCTGTATTAGGTAGGGATATCATGGGTGAACCTAGATGGATGGAAATTAATAAGACTCCACACTTACTAGTAGCTGGATCTACTGGATCAGGTAAATCAGTATGTATTAATAGTATTTTAGCTAGTATTTTAATGCGTAGTAAACCAGATGAAGTAAAACTTGTATTAGTTGACCCTAAGAAGGTTGAGTTATCAATCTATAATGGAGTTCCGCATTTGCTTGCTCCAGTTGTAACAGATGCCAAGAAAGCTAATATTGCTTTAAAAAAGATAGTAGCTGAGATGGAGAGACGTTATGATGTATTTGAAGAGAGTAAAACTAAAAATATAACTAGTTATAATAAATATATTGATAAAAAGAATGAATCTTTGCCAGATAATGAAAAAGAAAAAAGAATGCCTTACATTGTAGTAATAATAGATGAGCTTGCTGATTTAATGCTTGTTGCAGCAAAAGAAGTAGAGGATTCCATTATGCGTATTACACAGATGGCTCGTGCAGCAGGAATTCACTTGATAGTTGCAACACAAAGACCATCAACAGATGTAATTACCGGCGTAGTTAAAGCAAACATTCCATCACGTATATCGTTTGCGGTATCAAGTGGAATTGACTCACGTACAATACTTGATATGGTAGGTGCAGAAAAACTTCTTGGAAAAGGTGATATGTTATACTTACCACAAGGAGAAAACGTCCCACAACGTATTCAAGGTACATTTATAAGCGAGGAAGAAACTAAAGCAATTGTTGACTTTGTATGTTCGCAACAAAAAGCTAAATATGATAATACATTAACAGTTGCGGATGAAGACGCTAATGCTACTACAATGGTAGAAAGTAAGGATGATTATGAAGAACCACTATACAATGAGATTGTAGAATTTGTAGTTACACAAGGAAAAGCTAGTGCATCTCTTTTACAACGAAGATTTCGTCTAGGTTATAATAGAGCTGCTAGGTGTATAGACTTACTTGAAGATAGAGGTATTATTGGACCTTCTAATGGCTCTAAACCTCGTGAAGTATTAGTTAAACTTGATAATAATTCGACACAAAATGACTAATTGTTAAGATATGATAATATTGGTGATAATATGAAAAAGTATTTTAAAGCAATATTTGTATCTTTAATAATTGGTTTTTTTCTTTCCTATTTCTTTCTTACTCAATATAAAGACTTTAAAGGAATAACAGTATCAACTGAAGGTGATGAGTACTATTTCCTTTCTAATGGTAAGTATTCTAGTAAGGAAGAGATGGAACAGTCTGGTGTAAACTTAGAAAATTATGTATATAGAAAGGATGGCATTAACTATTATATGTATGTAGGTATTACTAAAAATAAAGATAATGCAGAAAAGATGAAGAACTACTATGCAAGTAAGAATATTAATGTAGAAGTTAAAGATTTCTATATTAGTAGTAATAAGTTTAAAGAAGCAATTGATAATCTTGATAATATATTAATTAATAGTAATGATGAAGTAGTTATTACCGAAATTATTAATCAAGGATTAAATAAGTATGAGGAGATAATATTAAATGGCAGTTAAGATTAAAGATATGAGCATTTTGGATAGACCAAGAGAAAGACTAATTAAATATGGAGCAAAGAACTTATCAGATAGTGAGTTACTAGCGATATTAATAGGTAGTGGTAATAACAAGAATTCAGCCAAAGATTTAGCTAATCTAATACTTAATAAGTGTGATGGAGCAACTAACTTAGATAAAATGAATTATAACTCTTTAACTAGTATAGATGGTATTAAAGAATCAAAAGCCTGTAATATACTTGCAGCAATAGAACTATCAAGAAGAATTAATAATAATGTAAGAGATTTAAATGGTATTAAACTAACTAATGTAGAATTAGTATTTAAGTACTATAAAGAAGTATTAAAAGATGAAACTCAGGAATGTTTTTACTGTGTATATTTAGATGTTACTAAGAAAGTTATATGTGATAAATTACTTTTTAAAGGTACATTAAATTACAGTTTAGTACATCCTAGAGAAGTGTTTAAAGAAGCATTCTTAGTAGGAGCATCTGCAATTATCTGTGTGCATAATCATCCATCAGGGAATATTAAACCAAGTGCACAAGATATTGATATTACTAATAATTTAGTAGAACTAGGTTTAATACATGGAATAAAAGTATTAGACCATGTAATAATAGGAGAGAATACTTATTATAGTTTTTTAGAAAATAATAAGATTTCTCTTTAAAAAAATATTTTAATGTATTATAATTAAACAAGGTGATTCTATGTCAAAAAATGGAAATAAGAAAAAATATATTATACTTATTATACTTGTTGTTGTAGGTGCTTTAGTAGTTGCAACCACAATATCAGTTAAAGAAAAAAGACATCTTAATTTTTTTGAGAAAGCAGTTAAAGATTCAACTACATTTATTGTAGGTGTTTCGTATAAACCATTTGGGTATATTAAAGATAAAATAAAAGAGAACAATGAAAAAAATAAAATGTATAAAGAGTATAAAAAATTAAAGAGTATGGCTGATAAAGCAAAACTATATGAAGCAAGGATTAAAGAGTTAGAAGGTGAAGTAGATAATCTAAAGAAATCTTTAGATATTAATCAAACTATTACTGATTATAAAACTATAAGTGCAACAGTAGTTAATCGAAATGTAGGTGCTTGGTATAATACACTTAATATTAATAAAGGTTCTAAATCAGGAATAAAGGAAGGATATGCTGTAATTACTGATAAAGGATTAATAGGTAAGATTACATCAGTTGGAAATTTTACAAGTACAGTAAAACTACTTTCAACAGATGAATCTATTAATAAGATATCAGTAAAAATAGAAGTAGATGATAAAAGTATATATGGACTTCTTTCTTCATACAATAAAAAGAATAATACATACTTAGTAGAAGGTATTAGTGATTCTAGTGAGATTAAAAATGGTTCTAAAGTAGTTACAACAGGACTTACTGATGCATTTCCTTCAGGTATATTAATAGGTGAAGTTAAGAGTGTTACTAAAGATAGATATGAGCTTGCTAAAGCAGTAGAAGTAACTCCATCAGTTGATTTTAATGATATAGATATAGTTACTATACTAGATAGGGATTCAAAATGATAGTAGTAGTTTTATTAATATCATTTATACTAGAAGGCATAATATCTAATTTAGTACCAGTAAATTCACTATTTATACCACTATTTTCTATTACTTCATTATTAGTTGTATATCCATTGTTTAATGATAATAAAATTAAATACTTAATATATTCTGGATCTTTAGGGTTACTATATGATTTAGTATATACTAGTACTCCTTTTATAAATACATTTACCTTTGTTATTACTGCTTTAATAATTACATTTATATGTAAGTTTATAACAATTAATAAACTAAACTTAATACTTATTATTTTATTTGTACTATTGTTTAATCAAACAATTAATTACTTATTATTATGCTTATTTAGATATCGTATATTTAATAATAATACGCTACTAGAAGGATTATATTCTTCATTAATACTAAATGTAATATATAGTTATATCTTATATATAGTAATTGAGATAATAAATAAAAAACGTAAATATAAGAGGATAATATGAATAGGTGCAAGTGGGTTAACTTAGATAATGATTTATATGTAAAGTATCATGATGATGTTTGGGGATGCGAGTGTCATGATGATACTTTGCTTTTTAAATATTTAATACTAGAAATGTTTCAAGCAGGTCTTACTTGGGAAACTATAATTAATAAAGAAAAATACTTCTGTTCTGCATTTGATAACTTTGATTATAATAAAATAGTTAATTATGATGATGCTAAAATTAATGAACTTATGAATAATAAGAATATTATCCGTAATAGATTAAAGATAATATCTACTATTAATAATGCTAAAGTATTTATTAAGATTATTAATAAATATGGTAGTTTTGATAAATACATATGGCATTATACAAAAGGTAAGCAAGTACATTATAAAAGATTTCATACAACTAGCAAGTTATCAGATAAAGTATCTAGTGATTTGAAAAAACTTGGCATGAAGTTTATAGGTAGTACAATTATATATTCATATTTAGAGGCAATAGGAGTACTTAATAATCATGAAGATAGTTGCTATAAAAAGTTTTTAAATTAGGAGGAGTCTATGTATAAACTATTAAATAAGATATTATTAATAATTATGAATATTGGAACAATTATAGTAGCAATACTAGAATTTACTAATAACAATTATGCAAGAGTCATGACATTTGTTGCAATATTCCCATTATTACTTATACCATTTATAATAAATAAAACTAGATTAAAGCTAAGTGATAAAGAAATATTCTTGTATTATGTTTTTATATTACTTGCAGATTTTATAGGATGTGTATGTAACTTATACAATACTGTATCTTGGTATGATGTATTTGTCCATTTCTTATCAGGAATGTTTACCTTTGTTCTTGCAACTATAATATATAGAATAATATCAAATAATAATAATAATAAGTTATTAAAAATACTGTTTTGTTTAGGAGTGGTTGCAATAATTGCAATTATGTGGGAAGTATTTGAATTTAGCATTGATAGTTTAGCTCATACTAATTTACAACACAATCAAGATACAGGAGTTATAGATACAATGCAAGATATGATAGTGGCAATGCTAGGTGGAATTATTTCAGCAATATATACCTGGATTAAAAAATAATAGTGAAATAATAAAAAAGTGACAGTTACAAATTAATGTTTTAACAGTCACTTTTTATCTTAATTTTTTTACTTTTTGGTTTGAGATTGCTTCTCCAAATTCATTGAAATTATCTTTGTTATTAGAATCACAATTTATTTCTACAGTATTAGCATATATAATGTAACCACAACCAAATGTTTCATATTTTCCTGATACATATGCAGCAACATCTATTACCTCGTAGCCTTCTTGAAATTTATATTGAAGGTTATTTTTACTTGGGTTTGAAATTGGAATAGCAAGTGTATGTTCACCAACTTCAAAGTAATCGGTAGATTCTTTATAAAAATCTAATTCTCCAAATTCGTTGAAAACATCATTATTATTCTCATCTTTTCCCTGGGATACACACCAGACATCTTCTATATTAGTATATATTGCAATAGAAGCATCACTATCAATACTTATTCCATTTAATCTATAACCATCATGATATGGGATCTGACAAATTTTATTTTTATCAAGATCAATATTAGTTGATATAATATGTTCTCCGGCTTTAAATTTCTTTTTATTATCTGTGTTATTTTCTTCAGATTGTAAAACTATTGCAGCATTATTCTCAATATCATTACATCCTTGTACTGCACAAACTATACCTGCAGTAAGCGCACTAGCAACAATAGCACTTATTGCTTTAATGATTGGACCGTTATCATTATAACTCATAATTAATTCTCCTTTTTTGAATGCAAACTATTTCCTGTGCCCTATACCTTAGCACTTTTATAATTGTTTGTCAAACTATGATGATAAAATTAATATTATTATTTAGTTAAAAAATATAAAAAACATCTCGCTTCTTGTGCTGAGGTATGATATAATAATGTATAGAAAGGTAGGTATTATTATGATAAGATTTGTTCAATATGGATGCGGTAAGATGTCCAAATATACAATTAGGTATGCAATGGAACGTGGTTATGAATTAGTAGGAGCAGTTGATGTTAATCCTGAGATAATTGGTAAGGATGTATCTTGCATATTAGAAGAGGATGACACTGGAATTATAATTACATCTGCAAGTGATGCAAGAAGCATGCTAGAAAGTGTTAAACCAGATGTATGTATTATTACTACAATGAGTTTAATGAATGATGTTAAAGATGCACTTATGATGTGTGCAGAACTTGGAATTAATGCAATTACAACTTGTGAGGAAGCGTTCTATCCATTTAATTCATCACCAAGTTTAACAAGAAAGATTGATGATGCTGCAAGAAAGAATAACTGTACAATTACAGGAAGTGGTTACCAAGATGCTTTCTGGGGTAATCTAATAAGTACAATATGTGGTGCGACAAATAAGATTACTAAGATTAAAGGGCGTACATCTTATAATGTAGAAGATTATGGTATAGCTTTAGCTGAGGCACATGGTGCGGGACTTAGTTTAGATGAATTTGATAAAAAAATAGCTAGTGTTGATAAAATTAGTGATGAAGAACGTAATAAAATGATTAATGATGGGGTATATCAACCAAGTTATATGTGGAATACTAATGGATGGTTATGTGATAAATTAGGTTTGACTGTTTTATCACAAACACAGGAATGCATTCCAGAAATAGCTCAAGAAGATATATATTCATCAACACTAAATATGACAATAAATAAAGGTTTTGCAACTGGTATGAGCGCAAAAGTTACAACAACTACTAAAGAAGGTGTTGTAATTGAAACTGAATGTGTTGGTAAAGTGTATAATGAATCTGAATTTGATTCAAATGAGTGGACTGTTTATGGAGAACCTGATACAACTATGATTATTAATAGACCAGCTACTGTTGAACTTACTTGTGCAACTATTGTAAATCGTATTCCTGATTTAATTAAAAGCGAACCTGGATTTATTCCAACAAGTAAAATGGGAGAGTTACACTATACAAAGAGACTAGATTAATTTCTAGTTTTTAATTTGTAATAATTAATAAATTGTGTTAGTATATAGCGCAAGGGGGATTACATGAATTTAGAAGAAGCAAAAATTATTGCATATAAACTTATGAATTTAAAACTAGTAAAACGATTTGACAAGTTATATAAGTTTACAACAGAGAATATATCAGGATATATTTCTGAATTTAATTTTGCAGGCAAAAGTTTATTAACTGTTGGATCATCAGGAGACCAAGTTATTAATGCAAATATGTATGGTTGTAATAACGTTACTGTTGTTGATTTAAATGGTCTTGCTGAATATTTTTTTAATTTAAAAAAGGCCGCGCTACTTACATTTGAATATTCTGATTTTATAAGCTTTTTTCACTTTAATAGATATGGTGAGATTTTTAATTGTGATATGTATTATAAACTTAGAGGTGCTTTAAGTATTATTGATATGAAATCTTTAATATTTTGGGATTATCTATATAATACTTATAGTTCTTGTGAAATAAGAAATTATTTGTTTCATATTTTGCCAAATGAAACAAAGTGTATTCAGAATTTTAATCCTTATTTAAATAATAGTGATAATTATAATATATCTAAAATGATGATTAGAAATTTAAAAGTTAATTTTATTAATGAGGATATATTTAAACTTGATAAAACTAAATTAAGTCGTACTGATGTAATTTTGCTATCAAATATATACGATTATAACAAAAGTGTTTTTAAAATTAATAAATTTAGAAAATGTGTTAAAGAATTTTCTGAATTACTTAATGATAATGGTAAAATGCTAGTTGCTTATTTATATGGCACATCATATAATGATAAACTTACAAAATTTGAAACCAAAAATATTATAGATGATGTATATGTATGTAATATGAAAGGAATCAGAGGTATATATTTAAATAATTCTATTACCGATACCGCAATTATATATAAAAAAAAACAATTGACAAAAAGGTAATAGTGTGCTAATATTTTGTTAGTGCACGAGTTAGTGTTTTTATTTTAAGTAAATTTGGAGGATTTATGAAGAGAATTGCAAGATTTTTTGTAGATGTAAAAAAAGAATTAAAAAGAGTTAGATGGCCAAAGAAAAAAGACATGATAGTATATTCTACTGCAACAGTTGCATCACTAGTATTTTTCATGGTATTCTTTACAATTATTGATACCGTATTAGGATTATTGAAGGTGTTATAATGGAAAAAGAATGGTATGTTGTAAATACTTATTCAGGTCATGAGAATAAGGTAAAAGAAAAGTTAGAGATGCGTGCAAGCAGTATGGGTATGGAAGACTATATCTTTAGAGTAGTTGTTCCAGAAGAAACTGTTATTGAAACTGCTAAAGATGGCAAAGAAAAAGAGAAGAAAGTTAAAATGTTTCCAGGTTATATCTTAGTTGAAATGATTATGACTGATGAAGCGTGGTTTATCGTTCGTAATACTCCTGGTGTAACTGGATTTATCGGATCATCTGGTAAAGGAGCTAAACCTTTCCCACTTACTAAAGCAGAAGTAGATAAAATATTAGGTTCTATGAATATGAGTAGAATAGATATAGAATCAGAGCTTAAAGTAGATGATTCAGTAAAAGTTACTGCTGGAGCGTTTGCTAATATGTTTGGTAAAGTTAAAAATATTGATATGCAAAAACAAATGATAGAAGTAGCTTTAGACTTATTTGGTCAAGAGACTATGGTTGAAGTTGGTTTTGATGAGATAGAGAAAGTATAATTTTAATATAAATATATACTAAAAAGTTATTCCAGTGTACTGGAATAACTTTACAAAACAATAATTATATGATATTATAAGGAAGCTTATTTAAATTTTATCTGTGGGAGTTTTTGTTTATGCGGAGCACTTTTACCACGATAAAGTTTTAAATATAGATATAAAAAACAATAATGGGAGGTGTTTTTTGTGGCAGAGATAGTAAAGAAGATTAAATTACAAATTCCTGCGGGTAAAGCTACACCGGCTCCTCCAGTAGGTACTGTATTAGGTCCAGCTGGAATTAATTTACAGGAATTCTGTACTAAGTATAATGATGCAACTAGAGATAAGATGGGTGATATCCTACCAGTTGAAATAACTGTTATGGATGATAGAAGTTTTACATTTGTAATTAAAACTCCACCAACTGCATTCTTAATTAAGAAAACTGCTAAGCTTAAGAAGGGTTCTACTAAAGGTAAGGATGAAATCGTTGGTAAACTTACTCAAGCTCAACTTAGAGAAATAGCAGAAATTAAGTTACCAGACTTAAACTGCTATACTGTAGAAGAAGCTATGAAGATAGTTGCAGGTACTGCTCTTAATATGGGCGTTGAAATCGTTGATTAATAAGATTAATTAAATTATCCGCATAAAAAATATATAAGGAGGATAAGTATGAAGAGATCTAAAAAGTATGTAGAAGCATCTAGTAAAGTAGAAAATAAGAAATATACTAAAGATGAAGCTATTAAATTAGTTAAGGAACTTGCTACTGCTAAATTTGATGAGACTGTTGAATTATCTTTAAATTTAAATTTAGATACTAAGAAGTCTGATCAACAATTAAGAGGAGCTACAGTTCTTCCTAATGGTATTGGTAAAACTAAGAAAGTATTAGTGATTGCTAAAGGAGCTAAAGCAACTGAGGCTAAAGATGCTGGTGCTGATTATGTTGGAGATACTGATATGATTGATAAGATAGCTAATGAGAGTTGGTTTGATTTTGATACTTTAATTGCTACTCCAGATATGATGCCTGCTTTAGGTAAGATTGGTCGTGTATTAGGTCCTAAAGGATTAATGCCAAACCCTAAAACTGGTACTGTAACTATGGATGTTAAAAAGGCAGTTGAAGATGTTAAAAAAGGTCGTGTAGAGTATCGCGCTGATAGTTATGGTAATGTTGCTGTTGCTATTGGTAAAGCATCATTTGATGCAGACAAGCTACTTGGAAACCTAAATGCATTCGTTTCTTTAATTATTAAGACTAAACCTAGTGTTGTTAAAGGTAAATATGTTAAAAGTGTAACTATTTCATCAACAATGGGTCCTGGTGTTAAAATTGATGAAGCTGAATTTGAAATTTAGTATTTACAAAGAATTTGTTATGTGTTATAATATAACGCAGTTGGAGATACCGTAGACAGTAGGCAAATGTAAGTCCTACCGAGGCACTTAAATTTTAAGAACTCAAAGTCCAGGTATTCGCGCCTGGACTTTTATTTAACGGTATTACACAAAATTAAGGAGGTGTAATATGGCAAATCCAAAAATACTAGAAAAGAAACAAGCGGTAATTGATGAGATTACTGAAAATGTTAAGAATTCTGCATCTTTCATTTTACTAGAAAACCATGGTTTAACTGTTGCAGAAACTATGGAACTTAGAAGAATGTTAAGAGAGTCAGGTTCTGAACTTAAGATTTACAAAAATACGTTAGTTGCTCGTAGTTTAAAATCTCTAGATATTGATTTAGAGAAGGAATTAAATGGTCCAAAAGTATTTGTATATGGTAAAGATATTATTGAACCAATTAAAGCAGCTAGTAACTTTATTAAAAATCATCCAGCACTTGAAATGAAGATTGGTATTGTTGATGGTAAAGTTACTGAAATTGATGAGCTAAACAAGTTAGCTACTATCCCATCAAGAGAAGGATTACTTACAATGTTTGCATCTGGACTTATGGGTATTGCAAGAGATTTTGCAATTTGCTTAGATTTACATAGTAAAAATTTAGAAGAAAAATAATAATTGAAAGGAGAGATATATTATGGCAAAATTAAGCGCACAAGAAATTATTGATTCACTAAAAGAAATGACTCTTTTAGAAATTAAAGAAGTAGTTGATTTAATGAAGGAGGAATTTGGTGTTGATCCATCTGCTGTTGCTGTAGCTGCTGCACCTGCTGCTGATACTGCTGCCGCTGGTCCATCTGAACAAGATGTAGTTCTAGCAAGCTGTGGAGCAAACAAGATTGCTGTTATTAAATTAATTAAAGAAGTTACTGGATTAGGTTTAGGAGAAGCTAAAGCTATCGCAGATAACGGTGGTGTAATTAAAGAAAAAGCTAAATCAGACGAAGCTGAAGAATTAAAAGCTAAGTTTGAAGAAGCTGGTGCTACTATTGAATTAAAATAATTTAATTTTAGACTTTCAAGCCTATACTTTATGTATGGGCTTTAAGTGTTCTATTAGGACTTTATATATTGCAAATAATTATTACTAATAAAAAGTTATTACGGTTAACTGTAATAACTTTACAAATGATAGATTGTGTTTGCAATAAATGGGAGGTTATGGTTTTTGAGAATTAATAATATAAATAAAAGAGTAATTGCTACACTTATGGCGGGGACTATGGGTTTGTCTTTCACAGGTTGTGGTGAAATCAAAGATAAGTACCGTTGGGATAATATTGAACAATCTTATTCTTTGGATGGAATTTATTCATTAAGTGAATTGAAAGACTCTGTATGTCTAGTAGAAATAAAGCAAGATGATGAATGGAATTTGCATTTATCATATGTTCAATCGCTAGATTATGATGGTAATTATAATAGGATAACCGCAGTTTATAATGTATATCATGACATTTTTACTAATGAAGCTATTTATACGGAAAATCTATTAAATAGCGATATAAAAAATGATAATGTATTTGTTAATGATAATGCAGATATAGATTCGTATTTAGTTAATTATAATTTAATTAAAGAAAACTATACTGAAGAAGATTTAAAGCAATTATTAGAGTTTATAAAAAAAGATTATATATTTAATTATGATAAACAGAAGGTAAAACAAAAATAGGGAGGTTAAGGTTTGTGAAAATTAATAATATAAATAAAAGATTAATAGCTGGTATGTTAGGTGGTGTGATGCTTACAACACCACTAACTCTTACTGCATGCTTTTCTTATGAATATGTAACAGCAGAAGATGGTAGCAGAATGCTTAATCCAGATAAAATGTATTCGTATAATGATGTAAAAAAATTGCATGTAATAAATGTAAAAACAAAAATCAATGAAAAAATATATCTTAGTTACATTTACTATGCATCTGGTGTTCCAATTAATTATTGTGATGTTTTTACTGGTAGAGAGATTATTCATAACAATAATAATGGTGATACTATAACTGAAGGTGTTGCGATTTTAAGTGAAGAAAGTGTAGAGCAATACTTAATATCTTATGATATGCTAAAGGAGAGCTATAGTGTTGAAGATTTAGAATTTTTACTTGAGAAAATTAAGCAAGACGTATATAGTGAGAACAATAATAAAGAATTTGTGAAAGCAAAATAGAAATAACAGTGAGGTTTGAATTTATGAATGATTATCAATACGGCGAATACTTAAACGAAAAATATGAAGGAAATAAATCTCGTTTAATTAAAGTTTTGAGTATATCTACAATAGGTGCGATTAGTGTTTATACATTTGTTATATTTGCTAGTAATTATGTTGATAAAACTGATGAAATAACTTGGGACGATATAAAGAAAGGTTATGTAGGATTAGTTCATGTTGACGGAGAGTATACAACTAGTTTGCTTAAAGATAATAATAATGGTCTTTATGAAGATATTATTAATAATATAATTATAAATAAGAATGACATTATAGAGTATTATAGTGCGGTTCCTTATTTTGCGCAAACTGAAAATATAAAGAACAGTTATACAAAAGAAGAATTGAAGGAAATAGTTAAAGAATTCAAAATAGGTAGCAATGAGTATACCTATAGCGATGATTATGTATTAATGAAGTAGGTGAATATGGCATATTATTTTGATAGTAATCCAGATAGTAAGAGTTGCGAACAATTAATTAAGTGTGAGATTAATGGTAGTATTTACAACTTTTATACAGATAATAATGTATTTTCTAAAAAGTATTTAGATTTTGGAACTAGAACTTTATTAGAGAGTATAGATACTAATGATATATCTGGTGATGTTTTAGATTTTGGTTGTGGATATGGTCCAATTGGAATATATATAAAAAAGAATTGTAATTGTAATATTGATATGATTGATATTAATGAAAGAGCACTTAATTTAGCTAAAAAGAATGCAGAGTTAAATAGAGTAGATGCTAACATATTTTTAAGTGATATATATTCTAATGTTGATAAAAAGTATGATTTTATTATTACTAATCCTCCTATTAGGGTAGGTAAGAAAAAACTTTATGAAATACTATTTAAAGCTAAGAATTATTTAAATGATGATGGAGTTTTATACTTGGTTATTAATAAAGATCAAGGGGCTAAAAGTTTAAAAAAAGATTTAGAAGAGTGCTACAATGTAACTACACTGAAAAAAAATAAAGGTTTTTATGTTTTTAAATGTCAAATGCGTTGACAGATTGAATTTATTTTGTTAAAATTATAAATTGACGACGTGTATTGTTTTTTGCACAATATACGATTACTGATTATATAGTTTAGGAAAGTGTTTGGGGTGAAATAGTGGCTTATACAGTAAAAAAATATGGTGATTACCGTGAAAGAAGAAGTTATGCAAAAACTAAAAGTGCAATTGAATTAAACAATTTATTGGAAATTCAAAAAAAGTCATATAATTGGTTTATGACTGAAGGAATAAAAGAGGTATTTGATGATATTTTCCCTGTTGAGAGTTTTACTGGAAATCTAACTCTTGAGTTTGGTGATTATGTTTTTGAAGAACCAAGATATTCTATTAAAGGATGTAAGGATAGATATGCAACTTATGCTGCTCCTTTAAAGACTATGGCTAGACTTTTTAACCAAGAAACTGGTGAGGTTAAAGAGCAAGAAATATATCTTGGGGACATGCCTATAATGACAGAGTCTGGAACATTTGTAATAAATGGTGCAGAACGTGTTATTGTATCGCAATTAGTTCGTTCACCTAGTGCTTACTATGGTAAAGAAATTGATAAGAAGAATGGTAAAGAGATTATTACTTCACAATTAATTCCTACTCGTGGTACTTGGTTAGAGTATGAAACTGATGCAAGAGATGTAATTTACTGTCGTATTGACCGTACTCGTAAAGTACCTATTACAACTTTACTTCGTGCATTAGGTTTATCTAGTGATGCAGATATAGTTGACTTATTTGATGAAGATGATTATATTATGCGTACTATTGAGAAAGACGCTAATAAGAATACAGATGAAGCATTAATTGATATCCACTCTAAGTTAAGACCTGGAGAACCTTCTACTTTAGATAGTGCGAAGAACCAATTAATTTCTCGTTTCTTTGATTCATTTAGATATGATTTAGCTAAAGTAGGAAGATATAAGTTTAATTTAAAATTAAATGTAATTGATAGACTTTACGGATGTAAACTTGCTGAAGATATTGTTGTTGATGGTAAAGTAGTTGTAGAAAATGGTACAGTTGTTGATAAAGATGTGCTTGAAACCTTAAAACCAATATTTGCTGATGGTTACGGAGTTAAAGAAGTATTAATTAATGAAGAGTTAGATTCTTATAATAAAGTACAAATAGTTAAGGTTTACTCTAAGAAAAATCCAGATAAGATTGTTAAGATTATTGGTAATGATCAAACTGTAGATTTAAAGAGACTTACTATATCTGATGTTTATGCATCTGTATCTTACTACTTAAATTTACACGAAGGAATTGGTTCTTATGATGAAATAGACCACTTATCTAATCGTCGTGTAAGACAAGTAGGTGAATTATTACAAAATCAATTTAGAATTGGTGTTACTCGTATTGAACGTGTTATTCGTGATAGAATGAGTACTCAAGAGATGGAAGAAGTTACTCCTAAGACTTTGATTAACATTCGTCCACTTACTGCTGCTATTAAAGAATTCTTTGGTAGTAGTCAGTTATCACAATTTATGGATCAAACTAACCCTGTTGCAGAGTTAGCTAATAAAAGACGTTTATCATCATTAGGACCTGGTGGTTTATCAAGAGATAGAGCTGGAATGGATGTGCGTGACGTTAATCCATCACACTATGGTAGACTTTGTCCAATTGAGTCTCCAGAAGGACCTAATATCGGTTTAATTACTGCGCTTGCTTCTTATGCAAGAATTAATGATTATGGATTTATTATGACTCCTTATCAAAAAGTAGTTGACGGTAAACTTACAGATGAAATTAAGTATATGACTGCTGATGAAGAGTTAGATTATCATATTTCACAAGCTACTGTTGAACTTACTGATGATAATAAAATAGCAGCAGAAGCAGTTCCTGTACGTTATCGTGGCGATAACATTATGGTTAAGTCTACTGACGTAGATTATATCGATGTATCATCAGAACAAGTTGTATCTATTACAACTGCTGGTATTCCATTCTTGGAGCACGATGATGGAAAACGTGCATTAATGGGATCTAACATGCAACGTCAAGCTATTCCACTTTTAAAAGCAGAAGCTCCACTTGTTGGAACTGGTATTGAGGCTATTTCTGCAAGAGATTCAGGTGCGGTAGTTATTGCTAAAGCTGATGGTGTAGTTGATTATGTTGATGCTAATAAGATTTTAGTTAAGACTAAAGGTGGCATGGATACATATTACTTAAATGGTTATGAAAGAAGTAATGCAGGAACATGTTACCATCAAGTTCCAATTGTTCGTGCTAAAGATAAAATAAAGAAAGATCAAGTAATAGCTGATGGACCTTCTACAGATAAGGGTGAAATGTCTATTGGTAAGAATGTTACAGTTGCATTTATGAACTATAATGGTTATAACTATGAGGATGCTGTAATATTAAATGAAAGATTAGTTAGAGATGATGTTTATACATCAATTCATATTCAGGATTATCAAATTGAATGTCGTGATACTAAGTTAGGACCTGAAGAGTTTACAAGAGATATTCCTAATGTTTCTGAAGATGCTCGTAAGAATCTTGATGAAAATGGTATTATTCGTATTGGTACTGAGGTTAAAGATGATGATATTCTAGTTGGTAAGGTTACACCTAAGGGAATGGCTGAACTTACTAGTGAAGAAAAATTACTTCATGCAATCTTTGGTGAGAAGACTCGTGAGGTAAGAGATACATCACTTCGTGTTCCACATGGTGGAGAAGGTATTGTACATGATATTAAGATATTTACTAAGGAAGATACTGATGAACTTCCTGCTGGTGTATCTAAGATAATTCGTGTATATATAGCTCAAAAACGTAAGATTACTGTTGGAGATAAGATGGCTGGACGTCACGGTAATAAAGGTGTTATTTCACTTATTTTACCTAGTGAAGATATGCCATATATGGCTGATGGTACACCAATTGATATCTTACTTAACCCACTTGGAGTTCCATCTCGTATGAACATAGGACAGATTTTAGAGATGCACTTAGGTGCGGCTGCTAAAGAGTTAAATATTCATGTTGCAACTCCAGTATTTAGTGGTGCAAATAGAGAAGAGATTCTTGATGCATTAAAAGAAGCAGGACTTGCAGATGATGGTAAGATGGTACTTTATGATGGACGTACTGGTGAACCATTTGATAATAGAATTAGTGTTGGTGTAATGTATATGATTAAACTACACCACATGGTTGATGATAAACTTCATGCTAGATCTACTGGACCTTACAGTTTAGTAACTCAACAACCACTTGGTGGTAAAGCACAATTTGGTGGCCAGAGATTTGGTGAGATGGAAGTTTGGGCGTTATATGCTTATGGTGCGGCTCATGTACTTCAAGAGATGATGACTACTAAGTCAGATGATGTTGTTGGTCGTGTTAAAGTATATGAATCAATTGTTAAAGGCTTACCACTTCCTAAATCAGGTATTCCAGAATCATTTAAGGTACTTATTAAAGAGTTCCAAGCACTTGGACTTGATATTACAGTATTAAATGAATATGGTAATTTTGAAGAATTACGTGACTTAGAAGAAGCAGAAAATGATGATTCTAAGGATAATACAAAAGAAGAAGAAGTAATAACTAATAACATTGTTCCTACTGAAGAAGATGATGTATTTGAAGAATACACTGATGATTTAGAAGAAGAATATGAAGATGTTATTGAAGAAGATATGACTGAAGATGAGACTGAGGAAGAGACTGAGGAAGAGTCTAATGATGAAAACGAAGAAGAAGGGAATGAGGAATAATGGATGTTAATAATTTTGAAGGATTAAAAATTAGTATTGCCTCACCTGAGAAGATTCGTTCTTGGTCATATGGTGAAGTAAAAAAAGCTGAAACTATTAACTATCGTACATTAAGACCTGAAAGAGATGGATTATTCTGTGAGAAAATATTCGGACCTACTAAGGACTTTGAATGTGCGTGTGGTAAATATAAACGCTTAAGATATAAAAACATTGTATGTGATAGATGTGGAGTAGAGGTAACTCGTTCTAAAGTACGTCGTGAACGTATGGGACACATTGAGCTTGCTACTCCTGTATCTCACATTTGGTTCTTTAAGGGTGTTCCATCACGTATGGGACTTGTACTAGATATGTCTCCAAGAGATTTAGAGGAAGTATTATACTTCGTATCTTATGTAGTACTTGATCCAGGAGATGCACCATTAGAGAAAAAACAAACTATTTCTGATAAAGAATACCGTGCTTACTATGAAAAATATGGAAATACTTTTAGAGTAGGTATGGGTGCAGAAGCAATTAAAGAGTTGCTTACTGAGGTTAATCTTCAAGAAGAAGTTAATTCAATTAAAGAAGAAATTGATGGAATAAAGGATCCTAATAGTCAAAAACGTATAAGATTAATTAAACGTTTAGATGTACTTGATGCATTCTTAGAAAGTGGTAACCGTCCTGAATGGATGATTATTGATGCACTTCCTGTAATTCCACCAGAACTTCGTCCAATGATTCAACTTGATGGTGGTAGATTTGCAACTAGTGACTTAAATGATTTATATAGACGTGTTATTAACCGTAATAATCGTTTAAAGAAGTTAATTGAGTTAGGTGCTCCTTCTATCATTATTCAAAATGAAAAACGTATGTTACAAGAAGCAGTTGATGCACTGCTTGATAATGGACGTCGTGGTCGTAATATAACTGGAGCTGGTAATAGACCTTTAAAATCATTATCTAGTATGCTTAAAGGTAAACAAGGACGTTTCCGTCAAAACTTACTTGGTAAACGTGTTGACTATTCTGGACGTTCAGTTATCGTTGTTGGACCAAACTTAAAGATGTATGAGTGTGGTATACCTAAAGAAATGGCTTTAGAGTTATTTAAACCACATGTAATTAATGGGCTTGTTGAAAAAGAAATTGCAAGTAACATTAAGGTTGCAAAACGTATGATTGATAATCAAGATCCACGTGTTTGGGATGTTGTTGAAGAAAAAATTCATGAGCATCCTGTTATGCTTAACCGTGCACCTACACTTCATAGACTTGGTATTCAAGCATTTGAACCAAAGTTAATTGATGGTCGTGCGATTAGATTACACCCACTTGTATGTGCTGCATTTAATGCTGACTTTGATGGTGACCAAATGGCTGTACACGTTCCTATTAGTGATGAGGCTCAAGCTGAGGCTAGAATACTTATGCTTGGTGCGAATAATATCTTATCACCTAAGGATGGAGAGCCTATAGTTACTCCAGGACAGGATATGGTTCTTGGTAACTACTATATTACTATTGAAAAAGCTGGTCTTGATGGTGAAGGTAGAGTATTTAAAGATGAAGATGAAGCACTTATGGCTTATGAAAGACGAGAGATTACTCTTCATACAAGAATTGCTATTCCAGTAAAATCATTTAAACATAAATTATTTAAAGATAAATATATGGATAAGTATTTAGTTACTACTGTAGGTAAGATTAAATTTAATGAAATCTTCCCTGATACTTTCCAATATATAAATGATGGTTCTAAAGAGAATATTACTAAGATGACTCCAAGCAAGTATTTCTTAGATCGTGGAGTTAATATTAAAGAAGAAATTGCTAAGATGGAAGTTGTAAAACCTTTTGCAAAAGGCGTACTTACTGATTTAATTGCAGAAATTTATAAGCGTTATAAGACTACTGAAACTTCTATAATGCTAGATAAATTAAAGGATTTAGGATTTAAGTATTCAACTTTATCTGGTATATCTATTGGTATTGGAGATATTATTTTATCAGAACATAAGCAAGAATATCTTGATGAGGCTGAAGCTACTGTTGAGAAGATTTCTAAACAATTTAGACGTGGTTTAATTACTGATGAAGAAAGATATCAAAATGTAGTAGCTGCATGGAATAAAGCTAAAGATAAGATTGCAGATGAGTTATCTGGTGTTATTAAAAATAATAAAGAAAATCCAATTTCAATGATGATTGATTCTAAAGCTCGTGGTAACATGAGTAACTATAACCAAATGGCTGGTATGCGTGGTTTAATGATGAAGCCTACTGGTGAAGCAGTTGAGATTCCAATTAAATCATCATTTACTGAAGGTGCGAATGTATTTGAGTTCTTCTTAGCTACTCATGGTGCCCGTAAAGGTGCGGTTGATACAGCCTTAAAAACAGCAGACGCTGGATACTTAACTAGACGTTTAGTTGATGTTTCACAAGATATAATCGTTAAAGAAGAAGATTGTGGTACTGAACAAGGTGTAGTAGTTGAAGCATTTATTAATGAGAATGATGGTACTGTAGTAGAGTCAGTATATGACCGTATACTTGGTAGATATACTAATAAGAAGATAGTAAATCCTGAAACTAAAGCTGTTATTTGTGAACGTAATGAATATATTACAGAAGATTTAGCTAAGAAAATAGTTGATGCAGGTATTACTCGTGTACCAATTAGAACTGTTTTAACTTGTAAGACAGAGCACGGTGTATGTTGTAAATGTTATGGACGTAACCTTGCTACTGGTTCAATAGTTGAAGTTGGAGAGGCTGTAGGTATTATGGCTGCTCAATCAATCGGTGAACCAGGTACACAGCTAACAATGCGTACTATTAACTCAGGTGGTGTAGCTGGGGAGGATATTACTCAAGGTTTACCTCGTGTACAAGAGTTATTTGAATCACGTAATCCTAAAGGTAAAGCTACTATTGCTGAGATTAATGGTGTTGTATCTAAGATTGAAGAAGATAATGGTAAATATATCATTAGTGTTAAAAACGATGTTGAAACTCGTAAACATACAACTAACTATGGTGTTAAACTAATGGTAGAAAAAGGAGCAGATGTTAAAGCAGGTGAGAAACTAACTTATGGAGCTATTAATCCAAAAGAATTACTTGCTGTAACAGATCCTATCACTGTTCAACAATATATCTTATTAGAAATACAAAAAGTATATCGTTCTCAAGGTGTTGATATCTCTGATAAACACGTTGAAATAATTGCTAAACGTATGATTTCTAAGATTAAGATTGTTAACTCTGGTGATTCATACTTCTTACCTGGAACTATGGTTAATATTAATAAGTTTACAGATACAAATAAGTCTTTAATTCTTGAAGGTAAAGTTCCTGCTACAGGTAAACCAGTATTACTTGGTATTACTAAAGCATCACTTGAAACTGATTCATTCTTATCTGCTGCATCATTCCAAGAAACAACAAGAATTCTAACAGATGCTGCAATTCATGGTAAGGTTGATAAACTTGAAGGATTAAAAGAGAATGTTATAATTGGTAAACTAATTCCTGCTGGAACAGGAGCTAGAAAATATCGTAAGACTGATTACGAACTTGCAGTTAATGATATTAAAGAAGAGCCATTAGAAGCATTAGAACAAGAATTATTAGATTAAGGTACATTTGTATCTTTTTCTTTTTGCACATTAAAAAAACATAGTTTAAAACACTTAATCATTTTCACAATCGTTACTAGTGTTTAAGTATCTCTATGGTATAGTATTTCATCATATGATGTAAAATAAGACTTGTTCTTACTCTTTTTGTTATATATCTTAGTATTATAACTAATGAAGATATTAATAATCTTGTATTTAATTATTATGCAGTATTAAAGATTGATGATAAAAGGATTATTATATTTAGATATAATATATTAAAAAGTATATAACAGAATGTAATTTCTATTTTTTTTCTTAATATTATATAAATTTTATTAAATGCATGCTATAATCAACATGTAGAGGAAGGAGAATGTTATGAAAGAAGTTACGTTGGAAAAGAATAAGCAAAGTAAAGTAAAGGTGCTAAGTAAGATTTTATACATTTTTGCAAAAATTGGAAAAATATTTTCATATGTTGCAATACCATTTATAGTGCTTGCAATGGTTGTGGTGCCTCTATTGCTTGATAATCTTGAATTTAAAGGTAATCAAATAAAAGTAAAAAACACTAATAAGTCAGTATCATTAATTGAAAAAAATGATAAACTAATTATTAGTGTAAATGGATCTAAAGTTGCAGAAATAAGCGATTTAAAGGATGTAAAGAAAGTAAAAGGAGTATTTAATGATAATTTAAAAACATCTATTCTTGTTTATAGCGAAATTACTCTTGTTTTTGAACTTGTTTTAATTGTTCTTACAATACTTATGTTAAGACATGTAGAAAAACTATTTAAAAACATAAATAAAGAATCTACACCATTTACTATGGATAATGTAAATCATATTAAAAAGATTGCAATTCTTGCAATTATAAGTATTATTATTCCAATAATTTTAGATATAATAATAAATGTTGCACTAAAAGGTAATTTTGATATTAAAATAACGTCAACTAGTATATTTGAAATTCTTTGCTTATTTGTTTTAACTTATATATTCGAATATGGATATAAATTACAACAAAATTCTAAATTAACAATGTATGATGAAAGATAATTTATGTTATCTTTTTCTATACTAAAAAAACCATAGGTTATAATACTTAATCATTTTCACAATTGTTACTAGTACTTAAGTATCTCTATGGTATAGTATTTCATCATATGATGTGGAATAAGACTTGTTCTTAATCTTTTTGTTATATACCTTAGTATTATACATAGATATTATATTTCTAATATCAGTTATTCTATTATATAGATTGTTTTTCCTTTTCATTTTTTATCCATGTATTAATCATCTTTATTAATTCTAATAGATATTCACCAATATTAATAAACTTTTTAAAACTAATTAAGCCATAATCAAGACTCTTCTTAATATAAAACTCAATAATCTTAATTTTAACAATCAAATACTCATACAATTAATATCTTTAAATATATTTGCTCTATAAGATAATTCAAGAAGATAAAAAAAACTACTATTAATATTTTCTTTTAAGTATCTATACTCATGAGAATAATTAATAGTAATTTTATCAACATACTCTAGTGTTTTCTTTATCTTCTTGGATATTATTAAATTATCGTACATAATATATTTTCTATTTTACCTAATATGTCTTTTAAGTTGTTACTATTAATTCTATCTACAAGTATACTATTTTTATTCTTAATTCTTCTTAAATAAGAATTATAAGTATTAATATCTATTCTATATTTATTATAACTATTATTAGTAAAATTAACCTTAGTTATAATCTTATTATCATAAACAATATAATTAATATTTAATCTCTCTAATCTTTTTAATACCTTATTTAAACCATTAATAGGAAAACCAATACGTTTATAATTATTAAACTCTTTAATCTTATAACTAAATAATTTATTTAAGATAAATGCATCATCATTAATACATATATAAAATACACCAGTTTTAAGAATAATAAGATAGTTTTTATGAGTTACTTTTAAATCAATATAACTATCAATCATAAATCATACTCCAATCATACTCTATTCGTTAAATAAAGCAAACATCATATAACCTACATCTAACAACATAAAACATACTACATATTACATACGTCTTAATATCAATCCTCCTAACATATAAATAGTACCATAAAACTTTTTGATTACAATAATAAAACTCGACAAAATTCGGTTGACAAGAGCAAAATTCCATGGTATTATTTCTATAGATAGGAGAGAATCCTATTGAGGAAAAGAAAGGAGAAGAAGATAATGACAAAGAAGAATTTAAAGAGAGGTAAGGGATTTACGCTTATTGAGCTTATAGCCGTATTAGTAATAATGGCAATAATTGCTTTAATAGCTACTCCACTAGTTATGAATATAATTAGAAAAGCACGTATTTCTGCAGATAAAAGAAGTATTGATGCATATGGTAGATCTATTGAATTAGCTGTTGCAGGATATTTATTAGATACAGGAAGTTTCCCAACAAGTGTAGACCAACTAACTATTGAGTATTCAGGTAATGAAGTAGTATGTACTACAACACAACTTAATAGTGATTCATCAGTATATCTTGATGGATGTACAGTAGCTGGTAGAAGTGTAGATTATCATTATGGAGAGAATAAAAGTTCAACTCCAGAACCAGTTACTCCATCATACACTGCATATCATGTAGGAGACCATGTATCATATAATGGTGTTACATACTATGTAATAGAAGATAGTGGTACATCTAGTGATACAGTAAAACTATTAAAAGAAAATCCACTTACAAAAACAGAAATGGATAACTTAAATCTAACTGGTGTAACTGTTTCAGAACAGAATGGATATGGTAAAGTTCAATATGGTAGCAGTGTAGATTACTCTACATCTACAGTAAAACAAGTAGTAGATAAGTGGGCAGAAGGTGCAGTTAAGAGTGGTGATGCTGCAACTGCAAGATTGATAAGCCATGATGATTTAGTTGATAATTTAGGATATGTAAATTCATTGGATACATCTCAAACAACTGCATCATCAAATGGAACAACACCAAGTTGGGTTTATAATACTAATTATGTGTATTGGACAATGAGTCAATATGGAGACTCCGATTGGCACGTGTGGCATGTGGATCGCTATGGCGAGCTCTACAACTACAACGGTGTTTCGGACAGTTATATGGTCCGTCCTGTTCTTGTGCTCTCAAAATCTGCTGATATAACTAAAGTTAGTTAGTAAGTAGATGCATGGGAATAAGTAAAAATTGGAGTAATGGCAAATCACGAAGTGATTTGTAAGGCAAGCTTGTCTTGCTCGGAGGAAAGTGTTAATTACGAAGTAATTAGCACTTTCTGACTACATGATGAAATAAATGATGGCATAAACTTGGCAACCAGAGTAAGTGAAGGTGGGAGTGGTGCAAGAGAAGCGGCTTTAGTCGATTCTCTTGCACCCGCTTTTTTTGTGTAGCATCGGATTATTAAATATAATGAAAATTTCTATTTTTTTTTCTTTTATGTTATTCTGTATAGTTTTATTTGCAATATTTTAAATATCGATATACAAAAATTAAAATATTGTATAAATATGTTATCAATTATTTAAAAAACGTAATTTTGACAATGGATTTGGGTTGTGATAATGTATGAGATTATGTGTGATGGAGGTACTATATGGAAGATATTTTAGTTAAAGATGATATTAATATAGAAGATATGATTTATGAAATCAGAGGTAAATATGTAATGTTAGATTCAGATTTAGGAAAAATTTATGAATGTAAAAATGGTACTAAAACAATAAATCAAGCTGTGAATAGACATTTAGATAGGTTTCCAAGTGATTTTTATTTTCAATTAACAGATGACGAATTTGGCAACTTGAAGTCCCAACTTGGGACTTCAAGTTGGAATAGTTATGGTGGAATTAGAAAACTACCATACGCATTTACTGAACAAGGAGTGGCAATGTTGGCTACTGTATTACGTACTAAGGTTGCTGCTGAAATGAGTGTAAGTATTATGCGTGCGTTTGTAAAAATGCGACACTATTTATCTTCTAATTTACTTGAACAAAAATATATCAATAATATGGTATTAGAGCATGATTATGATATTAAAATAATTCAAGAATCACTTGATAAGTTAGAAAAAGCTAGAGAAGTAAATGAAGTATATTTTAATGGTAAAATTTATGATGCATATTCTAAAGTGTTAGATATCTTTAGTGAGGCTAAGAAAGAGTTAATCATAGTAGATAGGTATACCGATAAAACTATACTTGATATGATTAAAAATTTGGAGTGTAATGTTATTTTAATTACTAGTAAGAGAGGTAAACTTACTGAGTTAGATATAGACAAGTATAATAGTGATTATAACAACTTGAGTGTATATTATGATGACACATTTCACGATAGATATTTTATAATTGATAGGGATTGCTTGTATCACTCTGGTAATTCAATAAACCATATCGGTTTTAGAAAATCAAGTATAGATATTATACATGATGAAAATGTTAAGAAAGCATTAATTAGTGATATTAATAAAATAATAGGAGGTATTTGTAGTGAATGAAGTATTAGTTAAAGATGATGTAAAAGTAGAAGATATGATTTATGAGGTTAGAGGTAAATATGTAATGCTTGATTCTGATTTGGCTTTGCTTTATGGATGTAAAAATGGTACTAAATCTATAAATTTAGCTGTAAAAAGACATATTAATAGATTTCCAGAAAGGTTTATGTTTCGATTAACAGATGATGAAAGTAAAATTATTTGGTTTCAAGTTGAAACTAAAAAGATGAATGTTGAGACAAGAGGTGGTAAATATAGTAATCCATATGTCTTTACAGAACAAGGAGTTGCGATGCTCTCTGCTGTGCTTAGAACTAGTATTGCAGAAGAAATGAGTATTAAGATAATGGATGCTTTTGTAAAAATGCGACATTATTTACTTAATAGTATTGGTGATAATAAGTATATAAATGAGATGTTATTAAAGCATGATAATGAAATATCAGAACATGGTAATAGTAATAAATTATTACAAGAATCACTTGATAAGTTAGAGAAAGATAAAGAGATAAATGAAGTATATTTTAATGGTAAGATTTATGATGCATATTCTAAAGTGTTAGATATATTTAGTGAAGCTAAGAAAGAGTTAATCATAGTAGATAGGTATACTGATAAAACTATACTTGATATGATTAAAAATCTGGATTGTAATGTTATTTTAATTACTAGTAAGAGAGGTAAACTTACTGAGTTAGATATAGAAAAATATAATAGTGATTATAACAACTTGAGCGTATATTATGATGACACATTTCATGATAGATATTTTATCATAGATAGAGAGTGCTTGTATCACTCTGGTAATTCAATAAATCATATAGGCTTTAGAAAATCTAGTATAGACCTTTTACAAGATGAAAGTGTTAAGAAAGCATTAATTAGTGATATTAATAAAATAATAGGAGGTATTTGTAGTGAATGAAGTATTAGTTAAAGATGATGTAAAAGTAGAAGATATGATTTATGAGGTTAGAGGTAAATATGTAATGCTTGATTCTGATTTGGCTTTGCTTTATGGATGTAAAAATGGAACAAAAGAAGTTAATCAGGCAGTAAGGAATAATCCTAAAAAGTTTCCTGATAGATTTTCATGGCGTTTAAGTGATGAAGAAAGAAATATTTTTTTGGTCAAAAATTTTGACCAAAAAATTGAAACACGAGGTGGGAGGTATAGGAATCCTAGAGTTTTTACAGAACAAGGAGTCGCAATGCTTGCAACTATCCTTAAAACGAAGGTTGCGACAGAAGTAAGTATAAAGATAATGGATGCTTTTGTATCTATGAGACATTACATATCTTCTAATTTACTTGAACAAAAATATATCAATAATATGGTATTAGAGCATGATTATGATATTAAAATAATTCAAGAATCACTTGATAAGTTAGAGAAAGATAAAGAGGTTAATGAAGTGTATTTTAATGGTAAGATTTATGATGCATATTCTAAAGTGTTAGATATATTTAGTGAGGCTAAGAAAGAGTTGATTATAGTAGATAGATATACTGATAAAACTATACTTGATATGATTAAAAATTTGGATTGTAAAGTTATTTTAATTACTAGTAAGAGAGGTAAACTTACTAAGTTAGATATAGACAAATATAATAGTGATTATAACAACTTGAGCGTATATTATGATGACACATTTCATGATAGATATTTTATAATTGATAAAGATAATGTGTATCACTCTGGTAATTCAATAAATCATATAGGCTTTAGAAAATCAAGTATAGATATTATACATGATGAAAATGTAAAAGAACTTATAATTAGTGATATTAATATAATAATAGGAGGTATTTGTAGTGAATGAAGTATTAGTTAAAGATGATATTAAAGTAGAAGATATGATTTATGAGATTAGAGGTAAGCAAGTAATGCTTGATTCAGATTTAGCTCGGCTTTATAATTGTAAAAATGGTGCGAAATCTATAAATCTTGCAGTAAAAAGACATATTAATAGGTTTCCAGAAAGATTTATGTTTCAATTAACTGAAAAAGAAGTTAATTATTTGCGGTTTCAACTTGAAACCGCAAATAATAAAAGTCGTACACTTCCATATGCTTTTACAGAGCAAGGTGTTGCAATGTTAGCTACTGTGTTACGAACTGATGTTGCTGAAGCAGTAAGCATTAGAATAATGGATGTATTTGTTAAAATGAGGCATTATATATCTGATGGCTTGTTCGAACAAAAATTTATAAATGGTATGGTTTTAGAACATGATTATGAAATTAAATTATTACAAGAATCTTTTAATAAATTGGAGACTGCTAAAGAGATTAATCATGTATATTTTAATGGAAAAGTATATGATGCTTATTCTAAGGTGTTAGATATATTTGGAGAATCTAAAGATAAGTTGATTGTGGTAGATAGATATACTGATAAAACATTCTTAGATATGATAAGAAATATAGAGTGTAAAGTTATATTGATTACTGGTAAGAGGAGTAAATTAACTAAATTAGATATAGGAAATCAGGTATAGATGTAATACATGATAAGAATGTATGTGCGACTGTAATAAATGATATAGCTAAAATAATAATTAGATAATACTATTGACATTGGTTTGTATTTGTACTAAAATATTTTTAGCAGTCAATCAATTCAACTGCTAAAGGAGGATATATGAAGAAACAATTTAAAACTGAGTCTAAGAGACTTATGGATTTAATGATTAATTCTATTTATACTAATAAGGAGATTTTCTTGCGTGAAATTATATCTAATGCATCCGATGCAATAGATAAACTTCATTATAAATCTTTGACTGATAAGAGTGTTAAAATTAATAAGGAAGATTTATGTATTAATGTAAGTATTGATAAAACTGGAAGAAGACTTACTATTAGTGATAATGGTATTGGAATGACTAAAGAGGAGTTAGAAAGTAATTTAGGTACTATTGCGAAAAGTGGATCATTTGACTTTAAAAATAATAATGAGAAAAAAGAGAATATTGATATTATCGGACAGTTTGGTGTTGGTTTTTATTCTGCTTTTATGGTTGCTAGTAATGTTAGGGTAGTATCTAGGGCATATGGTAGTGATTGCGCATATGAATGGGAGTCTGAAGGTATAGATGGATATTCTATTAATGAAACTGACAAAGATACTTATGGAACTGATGTTATACTTACTATTAGAGAAGATAGTGAAGAAGAGTATTCTAAGTATTTAGAGGAGTATGAGATTAGAAGACTTATTAAGAAGTATTCTGATTATATTACTTATCCTATTAAGATGAATGTAACTAAGAGTAGATTAAAAGATGGATCTAAGGATGAGTATGAGGAGTATACAGAAGAAGAGATTATTAATAGTTTAGTTCCAATATGGAAACGTAATAAGAAAGATATTACTGACGAGGAGTATGATACTTTCTATTCAGATAAGTTCTTTGATTATGAAAAACCTTTAAGACATATTCATACTGCTGCAGAGGGTACTATTAGTTATAATTCACTTATTTATATTCCATCTCATGCATCATTTGATTATTATTCTAAAGAGTATGAAAAAGGTTTGCAATTATATTCTAATGGAGTACTTATTATGGAGAAGTGTGCGGATTTAGTTCCTGATTACTTTAGTTTTGTTAAAGGTGTAGTTGATTCTCCAGATCTAACTTTAAATATTTCAAGAGAAACTTTACAACAAAATAGAGTATTAAAGACTATTGCTTCTGCTATTGAGAAGAAGATTAAAAAAGAATTAACTGATATGCGTGATAATAATGAAGAGGATTATCTGAAGTTCTATAAAGATTTCGGTATGCAACTTAAGATTGGTGTATATAGTAATTATGGTATGAATAAAGATAAGATTCAAGATTTACTTATGTTTTATTCATCTACGAAAGAAAAGTTAGTAAGTTTAAGTGATTACTGTTCTCGTAACAAAGATTATAAAGATATCTATTATGCATGCGGAGAAACTGTTGATAAGATAGATATGTTACCTCAAGTTGAATCATTAAAGAGTAAGGATAAAGAAATCTTATACTGTACTGATTATGTTGATGAGTTTGTATTTAAAACATTAATGAAATTTGATGATAAAGAGTTTAAGAATGTATGTAGTGATTCTATAGAAACTGATAATGAAAAGAGTAAAGAGTTAGATAAACTTAACAAGAAGTCTAAAGATATGTTTAATGTAATTAAAGATGAGATTGGTGTTAGTGAGGTTAAGTTTACTAATAAGTTAAGTAGTCATCATGCGGTATGTTTATCTAATAAGGGTGATGTGTCAATTGAGATGGAAAAGGTTATGAAAGAGATGCCTATAGATAATGGAGTAGAGGCTGAAAAGGTTCTTGAGATTAATGAATCACATCCAATTGCTGATAAGTTAAAAGAATTATATAAAAATGATAAGGATGAATTAAAGGAGTATGCAAAAATACTTTATGCACAGGCTAGACTTATTGAAGGGTTACCAATTGATAATCCGACTGAGATTAGTAATCTTATATGTGATTTAATGGCTAAATAGATTTTTAATAGCGATTCAATTATTTTGAATCGTTTTTTTAATTTTTTGTTATCAGATTAATAATTTTCATGGTACAATAGGTCTTGGTGGTATTATGGAGAGTACTTTGGATAGTAAGCTTAGATTATTAATAGATAGTTTAAAATTAAATAATTTTGACAGTTACTTTACAGATGGTAGACTTGTATCTATCATTGGTAATAGTGATCACTCTAAATATGTATTTAATATTGAACTAAAGAGTAATCTTCCAATTAATGTTTATAATGAATTATATAGTAATTTAGTAAGTTACTACAAAGACTTACATATTTCGCTTAATGTAAGTGTAAACGATATAAATTATGAATATATAAATGAATATTTTAAGTATTTTATTAATAGGTATAGTAAAAAGTGTCCAATGCTATCAATGTTTTTAGATGATAAATTAGATGTAAGTATAAATACTATCAAATTATATGTATCATCTAAAGCAGAGTTAGATAAGTTTGAAAGTATTAAAGACAAATTACTTAGTAGTTTTAAGAGTGCAGGATATGATATTGGTATTAGTGCGGTTATAGATGAAGAATTAAGTAAGGAAATATCTCGTGAGATTACAAGTAGTATTGAGGCTAACAGTTATGTATCTAAAGAAAGAATGGATAAAAAAGATGAAGTAGTAGAACAAAGTAATACTTATAATAATCAATATAAGAAGAAGTATACACCTAAACCTATTGAAACTGTAGATGATGAAAGAGCAATATTAGGAAGAATAATAGATTCAACACCGGTTAGATTAGATACATTAAATGGCGTTGCAAACAATGTTACAGTAGAGGCTAATATATTTGGAATTGATGTTAGAGAAACTAGAACTGATCTTAGAATAGTTACTTTAAAAATTACTGATTATACAGATAGTATGTATGCGAAGATATTTATTCATGGTGTGGAAGAGACTAATCGAGTTACTAAGTTGCTTAAAACAGGAAAGTTCTATAAATTTAGAGGTAATATAAAAGATGATAAATATTCGGGTGAAGATTCACTAGTTATTAATGATATTAATACTAGTGATAGAGTAATTGAATCAAGAATAGATGATGCGCCTATTAAAAGAGTAGAGTTACATGCTCATACTATGATGAGTCAAATGGATGGAGTAGTAGATGCAGTTAAACTTTGTAAAACTGCACACTCTTGGGGACATAAAGCAATTGCGATTACTGATCATAACGGGGCTCAAGCATATCCTGGTGTATACCATTATGTGTGTGATGTAAATAAAAATTTAAAAGATGGTGAAGAACCTTTTAAAGCGATATATGGAACTGAACTTACTATGATTGATGATAGTGTAAAAATTGTCGTTCGTCCTGATGATAGTAAATTACTAGAGAATACTTATGTAATATTTGACTTAGAGACTACTGGTTTTAATGCCGGTGGAGCTGACTCTATTATTGAAATTGGTGCGGTTAAATTGCAGCACGGTAATATCATAGAAAAATATGACGAATTAATTAATCCAGGGAGACCTTTACCAAGTCGTATTACTGAACTTACTGGTATTACAGATAAAATGCTTGAAGGTAAACCTAATGAAGAAGAAGCAGTTAAAAAGTTTATGGAGTGGGTTGGAGACTTACCTATGGTTGCTCATAATGCTAAGTTTGATACTTCATTTATGGAAATGGCTTATAAGAAGTATAATCTAGGTAAGTTTAGTAATACTGTAATTGATACATTAGAACTATCTCGTACAATGGATACAGAATATGCAAGACATAGTTTATCTATGCTTGTTAAAAGATATAATGTTGAGTTTGATGAAGATTCTCACCACCGTGGTGATTATGATGCTGAAGCTACTGGTTTAGTATTTCATAAGATGTTACAGAAACTAGATTCACTTAATTTCGAAAAAATTAGCGATTTAGATAAGCTTGTTGAAAAAGATGAGATATATAAGTATGGTCGTGCCCATCATGTAAATATTCTTGTTAAAAATAAAACAGGATTAAAGAATTTATTTAGAATAATAAGTCTTGCTAATACAACTTATTTACATAAAACACCTAGAATATTACGAAGTAAATTAGATGAACTGCGAGATGGCTTACTTATTGGTAGTGGGTGTTACGAAGGGGAAGTGTTTGTTGAGGCACGTAGTAAGAGTGAAGAAGAGATTACTAATATTATTAATTTTTATGATTATGTAGAGGTACAACCACCTGAGGTATATGATCACTTACTGCAAACGGGAGATTTCGACTCAAAAGCAGAGTTATTAGAACATATTAGGAAAATAATCAGATTATCTGAGGCGGCAGGTAAAATAGTTGTTGCAACCGGGGACGTGCATCAATTAAATAGAGAAGATAAAATATATCGTGAAGTAATTGTCAATCAAAAAGTACCAGGTGGAGGTAGACATCCACTTGCTAAAAGAGATATTAAAAGTATCCCTTCCCAACACTTCCGTACAACACGTGAGATGCTTGAAGATTTTGAATTTCTAGGTGATGACAAGGCTTATGAATTAGTTGTTACTAATACTAATAAGATAGCTGATATGATAGATATAATTGAAGTAATTATTGAAACTGGAGGAGTACCTTTCTCACCTAAGATTGATAAATCAGTAGAAACAGTAACTGATCTAGTTTATACTAAAGCAAGTAGTTGGTATGGTGATCCACTTCCTATTAATATAGAGGAGAGAATTGCTAAAGAGTTATACGGAGATGCTGTACTTAATAGTATTAAAGAAATATTAGATGAAGAGACTAGTTTATCAGGTGATGAGTATGAAAAAGAAGCATTTAGAAGGCTTCATGCAGTAATACTTGAAGGATTTGATAGTGTAAAGTCGCTTGTTCGACAAAATGTAGAAAAACATAACCAACTAGAGGGTGATGAATTAGAGAAAAAAGTCAAAAAAACTCTAGGGGGTATCATAGGTGGAGGATTTGATGTAATTTACTTAATTGCTCAAAAACTTGTTAAACACTCGAATGATGAAGGTTACTTAGTTGGTTCCCGTGGTTCAGTAGGATCTAGTTTTGTTGCAACTATGATGGGGATTACTGAGGTAAATCCACTTCCAGCTCATTATCGATGTTTAAAATGTAAACATAGTATATTTAATGATGATTCTGGTGAAGCACTAGGTAAGGAATATTCAAGTGGATTTGATTTACCTGATAAAGTATGTCCAAATTGTGGTGAGGCGCTATATAAAGATGGACAAGACATGCCATTTGCTACTTTCTTAGGATTTAATGCAGATAAGGTACCAGATATCGATCTTAACTTTTCCGATTTAAATCAAGCATCTGCTCACGAATATACTAAAGTATTATTTGGCGTTGATAATGTATATCGTGCCGGAACTATTGGTACAGTTGCTGAAAAAACTGCATTTGGTTTTGTAAAAGGATATTGTGAAGATAAAAATATTTTAATGAATACTGCTGAGGTTGAAAGAATAGCTGCAGGGTGTACTGGTGTTAAAAGAACTACCGGACAACATCCAGGTGGTATAGTAGTTATTCCAGGATATATGGATGTATTTGATTTTACTCCTTTCCAATATCCAGCTGATGATATAAATTCTGCTTGGCGAACTACTCACTTTGATTACCATGCTATTGATCAAGATGTATTAAAACTAGATATTTTAGGACATTCTGATCCAACCCAATTACGTATGTTACAAGATTTATCAGGAATGGATGTTACTACAGTTCCTCTTGATGATAAAGAAACTATGGATATATTTTTATCACCTAAACCATTAGGTGTAACTAAAGAACAGATTATGAATGAAACAGGTACTCTAGGTATTCCTGAGTTTGGTACGCCTTTTACAATAGGCATGCTTGTTGATACTAAACCAACTACATTTTCTGAACTTATTAAAATATCAGGTTTATCACATGGAACTGATGTATGGCTTGGTAATGCTCAAGAATTAATTAGGAATAAAGTAGTACCATTTAAAGAAGTAATAGGATGTCGTGATGATATTATGGTTTATCTTATGTATCATGGGGTAGAACCTATTAAAGCATTTAAAATAATGGAGTTTGTTCGTAAAGGTAGAGCATCAAAAGATCCAGAAACTTGGAAACAACACGTTGCTTTAATGGAAGAAGCTGGAATTGAAAAATGGTTTATTGACTCGTGTGGTAAGATTAAGTACATGTTTCCTAAGGCTCACGCTGCTGCATATGTAATAAGTGCCTTTAGAATTGCATGGTTTAAAGTACATATGCCCGCTTTATACTACGCAACTTACTTTTCTGCTCGTATAACTGATTATGATATTGAAGTTATGATTAAAGGTTATAGCGCAATTAAAGCAAGAATGGAAGAAATTGTTAATAAAGGATACGAGGCAACTAATAAAGAATCATCTATTTTAGAAACATTAAAACTTGCCCTAGAAGCAACTGCCCGTGGTATTAAGTTTTTACCAATTAGCCTTACTGAGAGTGAAGCAACTACATTTAGAGTAAAAAGTGATACAGAAATATATCCTCCATTCTCATCGATTGATGGACTAGGTGATACAGTTGCCAAAAATATTGTTGAAGAACGCAAGAAAAAAGATTATTTAAGTATTGAAGAAGTACAGAAAAGAGCAAAAGTTTCAGCTACTCTTATTGATAAAATGCGTTCAATGGGAATATTTGATGGAATGGATGAATCTAATCAACTTAGTTTATTTTAGATAGAATTAATTTTAGTTCTATCTTTTTTACATTATTTATGATAAAATGTATACAAGATAGGAGTGCAAATTATGGATGAAAATTTAACAATCATTGATAACTTAACAATCATTAATAAATTATTAAAAGATTTAGAAGAGCGTATTGGAATACTAAGTGAAGCATTGGAAGAAAAAGAATCTGTATCTTTAACGAATAATGATACGTTTAAATCAATTATTAGTATCATAAAAGAACTAAAAAAATATGATAAAGACGATTCAAAAGAACTGTTTATTGGATACTACAAAACTATAATCATTCAGTTAGAAAAGGCTTTTTATAACAAAGATTTTGTAAATCAAGATGATAAAAAAAATATTTCAATATGTTTAAAAAATATTAATTTTTTAATGACTGAGATTGATAAGTATATAAATCAACCATTTTATATCTTTTTTGAAGGTTTAAAAAGAATTGCTAGAGAGTTTGAAAATTTGTATTGGAATTATATAGGATTCCTATATGATGGACAAATTGATAACCAATTCTTAATCGAGTATGAAAATATAATTAATAAATTACTTAATACTATTGAGAATAATGATATCATAAAGAAAGATATGTATGATGATGACTTCGAAAAATTTAAATTAGAGTTGAATAATAATTATAAAGAATTTAGGACTAGCTTAAATAATATGTATTCAGGAATAATGCGCTCAAATTCTGAAGAAGTTGCACGTCCTCTTTTAGGACAGCCAACAAAGGCTCTAAATGAAGAAAATTATAGCGCAATACGAAATAACAGTGTAATACATAAAGAAATAACTGATAAAGATTATAGAAAATCTATTATAGAAAATTTAGATAATTTAATTAAATCTTTAAAAAGTATTATTGAAAGATATAAAAGCTGTAGAATTAATAAGGGTAATAATAGTAAAGTAGATAGTGTAGATAATAATAGTGATGAAATTGATATTCCACATTTTATAGAGGATAACTATGAAGAATATAGAAATAGTTTAAGCGAAGAACAAGATGTTACTTATGATAAGAAGGTTGCAGCATTTATTACTAGATTTGCTATACTAAAAAGAAAACTTGAAAGAAAGAAATCTCTTACTAAAGAAGAAGTAAAACTATATAACAAATTAGAGTCTGAATTAGAGACATTAAAAAGTGGTAAGTCTAATGGGTTTATAAGTGGTATAAAGTTTAATCGTTATTATAAGCTTTTAAATAAAATGCTTAGATTATCTAAAGAGCATAAGTATACAGAAATAACAAGTGGTAACAAAAAAAGGAAGTGATGATTCTTCCTTTTTACATGCATAATAACTATGCAGCTTGTTTATCTAATGTTCTTTTTTCTCTTGCGCTTATTCTCACTCTTTTACCATTAACGTTTACAACTTGTAAGTTTGGTTTTTGTGAATGCTTAGTAGCTCTTAAAGAGTGTGATCTTCTATTTCCAGCAAGTGGTTTCTTTTCAGTTGCTTTCTTTGCCATAAATAACCTCCATTCAAAGTTTTTTCTCTGCCTATACAGTTTAACATAAATCCTCGTTTTAGTCAAATATTTTGCCTAATTTTAGCCATTTTATTGAAAAAACAAGTGTAAAGCAGTAAAATATTTGTATATATTGGAGGAATTTATGTTTGTACCACTTAATATAAAAACTGATTCATACTTACAATCTAGTATGATTAGTATACACTCATTAATTAATTATGCATTAAAAAACAACTTACATGCACTTACTATTACTGATAACAATATGTACGGGGTAATAGATTTTTATAAGGCTTGTATTAATAATAATATTAAACCTATTGTAGGATTAGAAGTTAAAATAGATGAATCTATAATAGTATTATATGCAAAAGGTTATGAAGGTTATCTTAATTTAGTTAAATTATCTACACTGCAGAGTGAAGATAAACTAGATATATTAAAATTAGTTAGTCTAAGTAGTAACTTATTATGTATTATTCCTTACGAAAGTATAAGTATGCATGATAAATTAAAAGACTACTTTAATGATTTATTTATATCTTATAAAAGTATTGAAGAAAGAAATAGTATTATATATAGTAATAAAGTATATATGAATTCTATATGTTATCTTAATCCTAATAATCATAAATATATGAGATACTTAGAAGCTATTAGAGAAGGATTAACTGTTAAGTTTATTGATACAGATTATAAAGATAATTATTTAAAGTTAGAAAATGAAATTATTAATGATGATATTAATAATAATTATTATATTTGTGATAATTGTAACTTAGAGATTAAGTTTAATAATGATATATTACCTAAGTATAATAATAGTCTTGGTATAAGTAGTTATGATTATTTAAAAAGATTATGTATAAGTGGAGCAAAAAAGAGATTTGGAGATTGTATTGGCAAGAATTATCAAGAAAGACTTAAGTATGAATTATCTATTATAAATAAGATGGGATTTAGTGATTACTTTTTAATAGTATCTGATTATGTTAATTTTGCTAAAGAAAACAATATTATCGTAGGTAGTGGTAGAGGTAGTGCGGTAGGAAGTCTTGTTGCATACTTACTTAATATTACTGATGTTGATCCTTTAAAATATGATTTATTATTTGAAAGATTTTTAAATCCTGAACGTGTAAGCATGCCCGATATAGATATAGATTTTGAACATGATAAAAGAGATGTAGTAATTAATTACTGTATGAATAAATATGGTAAGAAGAAAGTAGCTCCTATTATTTCTTTTGATACATTAGGAGCAAAAGCAGCTATTCGCGACTTGGGTAGATGTCTTGATATTAATAATAATTATATTGATTCTATTTGTAAACTACTTGATTCAAAATTAAGTCTTGCTGATAATTATAAGACTAATAAGAGATTAAAAGAGTTTTTAAGTAGAAAAAAAGAACTGTATGATTTATATATTGATGCTGCTCATTTTGAAGGATTAAAAAGACATACATCAATTCATGCTGCAGGTATAGTTATGTCTAGTATTGATTTAGACAATATCATTCCACTAGATTATCATGATACATTTTATATTAGTGGATATGATAAGGATTACTTAGAAGAGATCGGTTTACTTAAGATGGATTTCTTAGGTATTAAGTATTTAACTACAATTCACAATATTATAGATTTAGTAAATAAGACACATAATACTAATATTAAGTTTGATGATATAGTTATTGATGATGATGCTATTAATATATTTACTAAAGCTGATACTGTAGGAATATTTCAGTTTGAATCAGCAGGTATGATTAATTTCTTAAGTAAGCTTAAGCCTACTACATTTGAAGATATAGTAGCTTGTATCGCACTTTATCGGCCTGGTCCTATGAAGAATATTGATACATTTATAAGAAGAAAGCATGGGTTAGAGAAAATTGATTACATAGATGATTCTTTAAAAGAAATACTTAAGAGTACTTATGGTATTATTGTATATCAGGAACAGATTATGCAGATTGCTCATGTAATGGCTAGTTTTAGTCTAGCAGAGGCTGACATATTAAGAAAGGCTATGAGTAAAAAGAAAAAAGATATACTAGAAAAAGAACGAGATAATTTTATCAACAGAAGTATTAAAAATGGATATAGTAGTGATGTTGCAACTAAAGTATATAATCTTATGCTTAAGTTTGCCGAGTATGGATTTAATAAATCTCACTCTGTTGGATATTCAGTAGTTTCTACTAAAATGGCATATCTAAAAGCACACTATAGATGTGAGTTTTATACCTCTTTACTTGATAGTGAGAAAGGTTCAAAAGATAAAGTTAAGTACTATATATATGAACTACGTAAATATGGTATTGATGTAGAAAGTCCTTCTATTAATCTAAGTACAAATAGTTTTACTATTAATAATAATAAGATTATATATCCTCTAACTAGTATTAAAGGTATTAGTTTAAGTGTAGCTAGTGCAATTATAGAAGAGAGAAACAATGGACTTTATAAAGATATATTTGATTTTATAAGTCGATGTTTATCTAAAACTATTAATAAGAAAGTAGTTAGTATACTAATACTTGCAGGATGTTTTGAAAATCAAGGGTATAACCGCAAAACATTAATTGATAACTTAGATATGATTATCAATTATGGTGAGTTACTAAAAGTTGTAGGTGAGTATGCATTGATGCCTGAAATTATTATAAAAGACGAATATACTCCGCGTGAGATTATGAATATAGAGCTAGATTTATTTGGTCATTATTTAAAGAATAATCCAGTAAGCATTGCTAGAAGCAAGTATAGTAATACTGTTATGGTAAGTGATATAGAAAAATACTTTGATAGAGTAGTTAATATCGTTATACTTGTTGATAGTATTAGAGAGATTAATACAAAGAATAGTCAAAAAATGGCATTTATTAATGGTAGTGATGAACTATCTGACATATCGATTGTATTATTTCCTAAAACTTATGAGAAATATAATATTAGTAAAAATGATATTCTTTATGTAACAGGTAGAGTAGAAAAGAGATTTGATAAGTATCAGATAATAGCCGCTAATATAGAAAAAATTATTTACTAATATTTTAGGTGTAGACAAATATCGTTGATATATAAAGCATAATTGCATAAAATATAGTGATTTTTCGAATTTTTAATTTTTCTAAAAATATGGTATAATTAAGTAGTCGCAGATATTTTTGAGGTGATAAATTGAAAAATAATTTAGATATAGAGTATTCTATGCTAGTTAAAGATATATTAGAAAATGAAGAATTTAAAAAAATGGGTGATATAAAGCACCATAATTCTACTAGATTAGATCATTTGATGAAAGTATCATATTACTCATATGTAGTTGCGAAAGGGCTTAAATTAAAATATAAAGAAGTAGCTCGTGCAGGACTTTTACATGACTTCTATTTTGGTAGAACTATTGATCATGATAAGTTTAAAGATAAATTTAAGCTTTATACACATAATCATCCAAAAGAAGCTGTAGAGAATGCTAAAAAGTATTTTGATATAAATGTTATGGAAGCAGATATTATAGAATCACATATGTTTCCAATAGATATAAAAATACCTAAGTATTTAGAATCTTGGATTGTAAGTGCGGTAGATAAAGTAGTTTCAACATATGAGTTTTATCATAAAGCATCTAAAAAATTAAAATATGGGTTAAATTTAGGTTTTATATTAGTCTTAAACATTTTAAAATAGTTTAAGGCTATTTTTTTTAAACTTATTATGATACAATATGTATGTGTCCTCGTAGCTCAGCAGGATAGAGCAATCGCCTCCTAAGCGATAGGTCGGAAGTTCGAATCTTCTCGAGGACGCCATTATGTAATTGATTAAAATATTTAGTAGGAAGTGATTCTGTGGTTTGGATTTGGTTAGGTATAGTAATATTTTTAATATTTATTGAAGTTATTACAGTAGGTCTTACAACAGTATGGTTTGTAATAAGTGGTTTTGTATCATTAATATTATCGTTATTTATTGATAGTATTGAAATTGAGTTTGGTGTCTTTGTACTACTGGGTGTATTATTACTAATAACTACTAGACCATACTTAGTTAAGAAGTTACATGTTAAAGAGTCTAAAACTAACTTAGATAGAGTAATAGGTATGAGGGGAATTGTTACTGAAGATATAACTACACTTAATCCAGGTGAGGTTAAAGTAGATGGTAAAAGATGGACTGCTATTTCTGATACAGATATAAAGGTTGGAAGCAAGGTAGAAGTATTAAGTATTATAGGTGTAAAAATAAAAGTAAAGGAGATTGATTAATATGATGTTATTATTTATAATTTTAATTATTGTTGTTATTGTAGTTATTCCAAATATTAGAGTAGTACCACAAGCAAAAGCGTATGTAATAGAAAGATTAGGTTCTTATTATACAACTTGGCAAAACGGGTTACATGTTAAACTTCCATTTATCGATAGAGTATCAAGACAAGTAACTTTAAAAGAAATAGTAAAAGACTTTGATCCACAACCAGTTATTACTAAAGATAATGTAACTATGCAAATAGATACAGTTGTTTATTTTCAAATTACTGATCCTAAGTTATATACTTATGGAGTAGATCAACCAATATCTGCTATTGAAAACTTAACCGCAACTACACTTCGTAATATTATAGGAGAGTTAGAATTGGATCAAACTTTAACTAGTCGTGATATTATTAACTCTAAGATGCGTTCTATTTTGGATGAAGCAACTGATTCTTGGGGAATTAAAGTAAATAGAGTAGAACTTAAAAATATATTTCCACCTAGAGAAATACAGGAAGCTATGGAAAAACAAATGCGTGCAGAACGTGAAAGAAGAGAATCCATTCTAAAAGCTGAAGGCGAAAAAAGAAGTAGTATTTTAATTGCAGAAGGTGAAAAAGAAAGCGCAATATTAAGAGCAGAGGCTGAAAAACAATCACAAATTAAGAAGGCTGAAGGAGAGGCTGAAGCAATTTTAAAAATTAAACAAGCAGAAGCTGCTGGTATAGAACTTATAAAAAATGCTAAAGCAGATGAAAAAGTAATTGCTCTAAAAAGTTTAGAAGCATTATCAAATGTTGCTGATGGAAAGGCTACAAAAATTATAGTTCCATCAGACTTATCTAATATTGCAACACTAGGTACTACTGTTAAAGAAATGTTAAAAAACGACAAATAATGAATTATATTAAAAAAATATTGAGTGTTGTTTTCTTTCCAGTAGTATTTCTTGCTGGAGAGTTTTTTATACAGTATATATTTGTTGCAATCTTTAACAGTAGAAATTTAATTAAGTTTAGAGAGTTATATCCAGATATGAATGATATAGATATCATTAGAACATATGATTATAAAAATGCGCTTTCTAATTATCTAAATGATAAAGCCCTATTAATAGTAGTTATAACATTTATTATATTTGCATTTATATTTATTAAAGCACTTAAGAAAATGAATATAAGTAATATAAAAAGTAAAATTAATCCCAATGATTATATAGGTATATTTATACTAGGATTCTTTATATCAATATTCTTTAATACATTTATTTATACATTAAATAGTGTAGTACATATTACAGATACTTATAAAGTAAGTAATATACCTCTTATTGTTGCTTTATTATCGTCAGGAATACTAGGACCAATATTAGAGGAGTTACTATTTAGGGGAATAGTATATAATAAGTTGCTAACTTTTAATAGTCATAAAAAATCTGTTATTATTACAAGTATAATGTTTTCTCTAATGCACTTTCCAAATATAATTACTATGCTTTATACATTTATATTATCATTTATCATGATATATTTATATGATAAATATAAATCATTACATGCACCAATTATATTTCATATTGCAATTAATACTACAATACTAGTATTAATATATACACTTGTTAAAGACAATATAGTAGTTAATGCAATGTTACTTCTAATAAGTTTATTTGGAACAGTATCAGTATTAAAATTGATTAATTGTGATTCAGACAAATTATAAAATAATTTTGTCTTGTTTTGTAAAATAAAAATTGCTCAAAATGTAAAATGAAATTTGCTTTTTTTGTAAAATGATGATACAATTATTTTGGAAAGGAAGTGGGTTATGAAATATATTCCAAGAATTGTTGATACAGAAATAAATGAACTTATGGAAATAATGGGAGCAGTGTTGATTGAAGGGTGCAAATGGTGTGGAAAATCTACAACAGGATTGCATCATGCAAAAAGTTTTATAGAATTTCAGAATCCAGATAAAAAACAAGAGTATGACGAAATAAAAAATACTCAACCTTCATTATTTTTAAAAGGTGATAAACCTAGGATGTTTGATGAATGGCAAATGTATCCTATTGTTTGGGATTCTATTAGAACAGATGTGGATCATTCAAGTGAAAAGGGACAGTATATTCTTACTGGTTCAGCAAAGCCAAGTGAGGGTGAAGTAATGCATACAGGAACTGGTAGAATATCTAGAGTATTAATGCGACCAATGAGTTTATTTGAGTCAGGTGAATCTACTGGAGAAGTATCATTTAGAGATATTATAGATGGTAAAGATATATCAGGTGTGTCAAAGTTATCTTTAGAAGATTTAGCAAGTTTGATTGTTAGGGGTGGATGGCCTGCTTCATTAGAAGTAAAAAGTGATGCTAAATATAGATTTGCTAAAGAATATGTAAAATCTTTAGTTCATGAAGAAGTAAAGATGGTAGATGGAGTTGAAAGAAATCCGGAAAAAATGCAAAATGTATTACGGAGTCTTGCAAGAAATATATCAACGCAAGTGTCTCATTCAACGATAGAAACTGATGTAAAAAATACTTTCGATGATGAAATATCTAGACCAACACTTAATGACTATTTAAATACATTAGAAAAACTTTTTGTAATTGAGAATATGAATGCAACAAATCTAAATTTTAGAAGTAAATATGCACTTAGAACAAAACCTAAAAAGTATTTTGTAGATCCTTCTATTGCAACTGCAATATTAGAAATGAAACCAAATGATTTAATAAATGATTTAAATACTTTTGGATTTTTGTTTGAATCACTTTGCATGAGAGACTTAAAAATATATACTAGTAGTTTTAATGGAGATATAACATTTTATCGAGATGAAAAAGAATTTGAAGTAGATGCTGTTCTTAGAACAAGCAGTGGTAAATGGGGAGCAATTGAAATAAAATTAGGTGCGGGATATGTAGATGAAGCCGCGCAAAATTTACTTAAGTTTAAGGAAAGAGTAGATACTAAAAAGTGTGGTGAACCATCATTCTTAATGGTACTTACTGGTACTAAATATTCATATAAAAGGCCTGATGGAGTATATGTTGTATCTATTGGTTGTTTAAAAAACTAAAAATATTACGAAGTGTAGGTGTAAAAATGGAAATATTATTAAACGGAAAAAAATATGTAGAATATCAATATCAAAAGGAAGAAGAATTTGAAAAGGATATAGTTAAAAATTCTAAATCTTTATTTGGAGAAAAAACTATATATATTGATGTGAAAAAGAGGCTTAAATCAAAATACAGGAATGGTTCAGTTCCAGATGGGTATTTGTTTGACTATACAATTCAAAACAGTCCTAAATTATATTTTGTGGAAAATGAGTTAAAAAATCATTCTGTTAGAGATCATATATGTCCACAATTACTTCAATTTGCATTAAATTATAAGTATAACATACAAGAAATTAAAGAATTGTTAATTAACAGTATTGAAAATATGGGATATAATTTAGATCAAATATCAAAAAAAGCAAATTATAGAAATGCAGATGATATGTTTACAAGTATTATTAGCAATAATAAGATTAAAGTTATTATACCAATAGACGAGGTCTCTGATGAGTTGAGAGAAGCTATATCATATTTTAATTTTCCAATAGATTTAAGGGAGTTTAAAAAATATGTATGTGGAAGTTCTGTTCAATTTGCTTTTGAACCATTTCAAGCACCATATGATAATACTAAAATTCTTAAGGTAAAGAATGAAGATATAGATACTGTAATAGTTCCTGCAGATAAGGACGGGTTTGAAATTGAGTTCCTTGGCAATAATTGTTGGTATGCAATTTCAATAGGTATAAATATGCTTGATAAATTGAAATATATAGTTGCGTATCAAAAAACGCCAATTTCTGCCTTAACATTTTATGCAGAAATTTCTAATATAGAATTATATAAAGATACTGGAAAATACATAATCTATTTTAAAGGTCCAGCGGTTGAATTACCAAATAAAATTCCTTTAAATCGGTTAAATCCTAATAAAGCTCCACAAGGTAGAGTATATACAAATTTTGATAAAATAATTAATGCAACTTCTGCAACTACATTAGATGATATATTTTAAAATGCTGTTGTCATGTTATTGCGATTTGATAAGGGTGTATAAAATTTTTAAATTTAATTATTCCATAAGAGGCTACAATAGTTTTGTTGAAACTTGGATTGTTTAATAGGAGATGTTTTACTACAGATGCAATATCTAAAATACTTAATGTAGATAAATTTGTGGTAAGAAATGTGACTAAGAAATTCTTATCGTTATATAAAAAATTAATAATGGAATATCTTGATCAAGAAATATTAAAAATAATAAATGATGAAGAAGATTATCAAAAAACTAAGTAAGTTTATAAAATTTGTAAACTTGCTTTTATTTTATTTTAAAATATGGTAATATTATATGTAGAAAGAAAGATGTGATTAGATGATTAAACATATTAATGATGTTGATATTAATTATATAGAGTATGGTGAAGGTGATGATATAGTCTTACTTCATGGTTGGGGACAAAATATTCAAATGATGAAGCCTGTTGGTGATAAGTTAAAAGGACATATCATTATTCTTGATTTACCTGGGTATGGAAATTCTTCAGAGCCACCTTATGTATGGACAATCTATGATTATGTAGAGTGTGTACATGAGTTTTTAAATAGTATTGGAGTTAAGAATCCAATTATGATGGGGCATTCTTTTGGTGGCAAGATATCTTTGGCTTATGCTAGTAAGTATAAGGTAAAGAAACTTGTATTATTTGCAAGTCCTTTTAAAAAAGGTATTGAGAGTTTGCCTTTGAAGACTAAAATATTAAAGGCTGCTAAAAAGATACCTTTATTAAACAAGTTAGAAGGGTTTGCTAAAAAACATATTGGTTCTACTGATTATAAGAATGCATCTGAGATGATGAGAAAAATTCTTGTTGAAACTGTAAACTTAGATATACGTGAAGATGTAAAGAAGATTAAAGCACCAACTTTTATTTTCTGGGGTACTAATGATGAGGCTGTACCTGTGGAAGACGCAAAGGAGTTAGAGTCATTAATACCAGATGCAGGACTTGTAATCTATGAAGGTTGTACTCATTATGCTTATTTAGAGATGCTACCACAAGTTATTAAAGTAATTAGAGTATTTTTAGAAGGAGAGTAATTATGTTATACTTTATATTATCGCAAGTACCTTTAGTTTATTTAACTATTATTAAAAGCAAAAAATCAATACATATGTTACAACAAAATTATTATGATGAATCTAATAGGTATTTATTATGGATTAAAGCTAATTTAAAGAAAGTGTTTTTAAGCTGGGATTTAGTATTATTTCTAATTGTAATTGGATTTGTATTAAATAGTTATATCACCATGATACTATTTAGTTTACTTACAGTATTTTCTATCATTGAGATTAAAAGTATTAAAGAGCAGGTAAAGAAACCTTTAGTTATAACTGCAAGAGTAAAAAGAATGTTTATAACAGAAACTATATTATATTTAATTATATTACTTGTTATGATTTTATTATTTAATGAGCATAATATAACTATATACTATTTAATACTTAGTATTATTACATATTTAAATCATTTTATGATGTGGCTTGTTAATAAAATAAATATACCTGTTGAAAAATGTGTATATTTACATTTTAAACATATGGCACAGAATAAGTTATTCTCAATGAACCTACCAGTAATAGGTATTACAGGAAGTTATGGTAAGACTAGTAGTAAGAATATATTAAATGATATATTAAATGTTAAATTTAATGCATTTGCTACACCTAAAAACTTTAATACTCCTTATGGATTAATTATATCTATTAACCAGTATTTAGATAAGTTTAATGATTTATTTATAGCTGAGATGGGAGCATTTAAAGTTGGAGAGATTGCAACTACTTGTCGTCTTGTTAAACCTAAGTATGGAATACTTACTACAATTGGGGAAGCACATTTAGAATCATTTGGTTCTAGAGAAAATATTCAAAAAGGTAAATTTGAACTTATAGAATCACTACCACATGACGGTATTGGTATACTGAATGGAGATGATCCTTATCAAAGAAGTTATAAACTGAAAAATAACTGTAAAGTAATGTGGATTGGTATTGATTCAGATGATGTAGATTTAAAGGCTACTAATATAAAACTTAGTGGAGAGGGTACTACATTTGATTGTATTTTCAAGGGAGATAAGAAAAAATACACATTTACAACTAAATTACTTGGAAAACATAATGTTTACAATATCTTGGCAGCTATTTTACTAGGACATGAGTTAGGTATGAGTATTGATGAGTTAAAACGTGGTGTATCTAGCGTTAAGACTATTGAACATAGATTAGAGTTAAAACCATATGGTACTAACTATATAATAGATGATGCATATAACTCTAATCCAGTTGGTTCTAAGATGGCGCTTGATGTACTTGGACTTATGGATGGTATAAAGATAGTAGTTACTCCTGGTATGATTGAACTAGGTGAAAAACAATATGAAGCTAACTATAAGTTTGGCGAGTATATTAGTGAAGTTGCTGATTATGTAATACTAGTAGGTAAGAATCAGACTAAACCAATATATGATGGATTAAAGAATAAAAAATATAAAAAAGATAACATATATGTAATTAATGACGTTAAAGAGGCATTTCCAATAATGAATAAGTTAGCAACCAAGAAAACTTATATCTTACTTGAAAATGATTTGCCAGATTTATTTAATGAATAGGAGGATTATATGAAGATTAAATTAGGTGTTATATTTGGAGGAGAAAGTGTTGAACACGAGGTAAGTATTATTAGTGCGGTTCAAGCGATGGAGTCTATTGATGAGGAAAGATATGAAATAGTTCCAATCTATATTAGCAAAGATCGTATTTGGTATACAGGTGGTATGCTAAGAGATATTGATGTATACAAGAATTTTGATGATTTAAAAAGATATGCAAAGGAAGTTGTATTAACTAAGAAAGGTGATAAGTTCTTTTTACAGGCAACTAAAGGAATGTTTAGAAAAGATATTACTGATATTGATATTATGTTTCCAATTGTACATGGTAATAATGTAGAAGATGGTTCTATTCAAGGTTATTTAGAAAGTGCTGGTATTCCTTATGTAGGAAGTCATGTTTTAGGTTCTGCGTTAGGTCAGGATAAAGTACTTATGAAGCAAGTATTTGAATCTAATGATATTCCAGTTGTTCCTTATACATGGTTTTATGATTATGAATATGAAGAGGATAATAAAACTATATTAGATAAAATAAGTAAGTTAAAATATCCTGTAGTTGTTAAGCCAGCAACACTTGGTAGTAGTGTAGGTATTACTTATGTTAAGAGTGATACTGATATTAAAGATGCAATAAAAGAAGCTATTAAATATGATAATAAGATTGTAGTAGAACATGCAGTTAATAATTTAATTGAAGTGAACTGTAGTGTTCTTGGTAATTATAAGCATCAAGAGTGTAGTGCTTTAGAAGAAGTATTAAGCGATAATGAATTACTTACTTATGCAGATAAATATATAGGTGGTTCTAAAGGTAAATTAAAAGGAGCTATGAAATCTTCTAAAGGGATGGCATCAACTAGTCGTATTATTCCTGCACGTATTGATAAGAAAGTTGAAGAAAAGATAAAAGATATTTCTATACGTGCATTTAAGGCTCTTAATTTAAGTGGAGTATGTAGAATAGACTATCTAATTGATGGTAAAACTAATGAAGTATATATTAATGAGCCAAATACAATTCCAGGTTCACTTGCTTTCTATCTTTGGGAACCAATTGGAAAAGGATATACTGAACTTCTTAGTGATATGATTAATATAGCTATTAAGGATTATAAAGAAAAACATAAGAAAACATATTCATTTGATACTAATATCTTAAGTAATTTTAATGGTTTAAAAGGAGCAAAAGGCAAACTAAAAAGATAGTTTGTTTTTTGAAATTGAGGTTTTTATGTTTGCAAAAGAAGAAGAGACGAAAATAGGCTTAATAATGCTTATGGCAAAGGAAAATGAAAAGTTAAGAAATAGTTTAGAAGATAAATATGATAATAATCCTAGCCTTTTAAATCTTTATGAAATCTATGTATTAGAAGTTGTTCTAGGATACGGCAATAATGGATATTTTGATGAATTAACTAAATTGGGTAATATAAGTGACGTTGTAACCCAAATAAAAATATTTATGGATAACTGTAAGAATATACCTGATTTTGAACTTGTAAAAGTTAATGATTATTATGAAAATGCAAATAGATTAAATGAAATAGAAAAGTTTTGTATAAAATTAATACTTAAAAATACTGACAAAAAAAGAATTCTTGAAAATAAGATGATGTATACATATGATGATTATGTAGAGATTAAACTTGATAATGATTACAATATTAAGAAAGCAATTATACATATATTGTTTATTAAGGTACTAACAGAATTTATAAAAAATAGAATAGATAAGGAATCATTTCAAAGCATAATTGATAGACAAATTAAACCAGGAATGTTTGCTAGTGTTGATAAATACTTCTTATCTTCCATGCTTAGGGATATTCCAGAAATTGGTGAAGCTATAATTGATACTACTGAAAGGTGTTTTAATGATGTTAAAACTGATGTAGAGAATGGTAATGGATTAGGTTTATTAGTCGCACAATTTGGTGAAGGAATTGACGAGGTGAAAATTAACATATCATTTGATGATGTATATGGAAGTTTAACAAAAAATAATAACAAAAGCATGTGATTTTGTGAATTTTAAAATTTATGATAAAATATAACGCGCTGGGAAGTGTTGGAATGAAAGAAAATTATAATTATATAGATTATATTATTAATAATTTGGATTTGATTAACGATAATAATTTAAAAATACAAATACTTAAACTAATAAATGAGAGAAATCAACTTTTGAGTATAGTAAAAAAAGATTCTTTAACAGGTGCATACAACAGAAGAATACTAGAAAATATTAATGATTTTAGTGTAGTCGCTTTATGTGATATAGATGATTTTAAAACTATAAATGATACTTATGGCCATGATATAGGGGATAGAGTGTTAAAAACTGTTACTAAAACTTTAATAGATAATACTAGAGGTTATGACGTTGTTTGTAGATACGGTGGAGATGAGTTTTTAATAGTATTTAAGAACTGTTCATTAGAAATAGTAAAAAGAAGAATGGAGATAGTTAGTAAAATAATAACTAATTCATTTAAAAATTCAAATATTAATGTTTCGTTTAGTGTTGGAATATCTTGTTTTAAAGAAGGGATGACACTTGATGATATTATAAAAGAAGCTGATATTGCACTATACGAAACAAAAGAAAATGGTAAAAGTGGTATTAGTGTTTATAAAAAAATGTATAAATATAGAGAACATAAATAATTTATCAGCAAAAAAGAGTAAATTAATTTAAAATGAAAAAATATATGATTACTTAGCTAAATAAATTCATATATTTTTTTCTTCGCATAAATAATTGCATGCCAAAAAACATGTAAAAAACATGTAAAATTTTTCATCACCAACTAGTTTTTAAAG
>CAMVPJ010000003.1 GCA_947169395.1 uncultured Caryophanales bacterium | reverse complement strand
CTTCAAAATACTCATCAGTAACTTTCTTATATCTACCATTAAGCAAACTTATCTTATCAGTAAAATAATTACGAGTCTTTTTTAATCCTTCATCATACTTTTCTAATTCTTCTTTTTCAATTTTATTAGCTTCAGCTTTCTTAAAAAGCCCTTTAAATTTATTAAATAATCCCATAAACTCCCCCTAATCTAATTATTGGCAACTTCCCTTACCAGGAGATGCTCCATCTACATAAGTTTTACCCATCATCTCACATGATGATTTAGTCATAGTATCCTGTAAATATCCTCCAAATAATTTAACAACACTTATAACAACAACACTTATAACCGCAATGATTAATAAATACTCTACTAATGCTTGACCTTTATTATTAAGTTTCATCAAATCACCTTTACCTTAAATTTATTTTATAACATTTTACTATATTTGTCAATTGAATTTTATTATGATACAATTAACTTATGAAAATAATATTAGATAACACTGAATTAGATTTAAAAAACTGTATACATTTTAAAGATAAACTACTAGGTTTTATGTTTAAACGTAATATTGATTATTGTATGAGGTTTAGGTGCAGAAGCATACACACTTTCTTTATGAAAGAAAACATTGACGTAATTATTACTGATAAGAATAATAAAATATTATATATTTATAATAATCTAACTAAAAATAAAATAATTATAAAAAAGGATGCCTATTACTTTTATGAACTACCTAATAATACAAATACTTATAAAGTAAATGATAGAATAAAGCTTAACAATACATAATTGTTAAGCTTTTTTAAAACTTATTTTTAACGTTATTAAATTTATTAACCGCACTTGGATTAAACATATTCTTTCTAATACTTGAATCATTTGTATTATTGTTATTACCATGAAGTGTTGGAGTAATATTCTTATCAGAAAAAATAACATTATTATTTTGTTTTTCTTGTTCTTCTTTCTTTTTAACAATATCTCTTGCTTCATTCATCATCCATTTTAGTCTTTTCGAATTACTTCTATCAATTTGAGACATTCTATATTCATGACCATTTGTATTATATCCTTCTAAACTATTCATTTAACCATTTCCCCTCGTAAAAACAATATGAGTCATAATTACAAGTATCTTTTCTAAATGTATACTGATACTTATTTGTATCAAGTGTACTTAACATATTCTCTAAATTTTCCATACTTGTAAATTCACCACTACTAATCTCATCTGTATAATTATAATCTTTATAAAGCGTATATCTATTATCCTCTATTTTAACAAAAGCTATATCAAATGATGTAATAATTGTATTTTCATTAGGACTACTTGCATCATACATCTTCTTAACATCATAATATACTACACCATTATTATTATCAGTTTTATTAAATATATATCTTTTAGTACTATCATCAAAATGAAATACTCCAACATAATCACTAAATGATCCATTTGGTACAGTAAAATCTACTAAATTATATCCAGTCTTAGGTCCAAATATATTTTCAATTCTAGATACTAAATAATTACTATCAAAACTAACAGTATCACTAACGCTTATATATCCAGGGTATATATTTAAAAAGGCATTATATAAAATATCATTATTCGATAAATCAGATACTTTAATACTATTATTCTTATAATAATTATCACTAATACTTACATCATTATGCATAACAGGATATACTAATGTAGCTACTATTTCACTATCCATATTTATTTCTTCTTTAGTATCAGTATCTTTTTTATTTATATTATTATCACTAATATCAACCTTACTAGTATTTAATAACTTATAGATTTGTGGCATAGAAATAATACCTACCACTACAATAATTACACATGTTATAATTAATACAATTGTTCCTCTTTTTATTCCATTGTTAGATTCCATAGTCCTCCTATATAAGTGGTTCTCTTACATAAACATCAATATAACTATTACTATTAATAATTACACACCCACTTTTTACTTTAATAAATCCAATATTAGGTATAACTATATCACAAGTCTTATCTATATTAAATTTATAGGTATTATTTACATTAATCTTTTTTTCTTTATAATATCTATTTACATCTATATTGCTTGGAGTATATATAGTAATATCATTATCAGACACAATTAATTCTATAATATCTTCAATATATATATACTGTATACCTTTTATCTGATATGTAATAGGTTTTATTCTTTTACTTTTAGATAATTTTTTTAATATATTATCACTTAAACTATTAATACCATTATCACTAATAATACCCGGTGTATCAATTATAGTAAATTTATCTAGACTAATCTTTATTAAATCAAGAGTAGTATTAGCTAAATAACTAGTAGTAATAACTGTATCATTATTAGAATAATTATATATAAGTTTATTAATTAGACTACTCTTTCCAGAATTAGTATAACCAATAAAATATACATTATTAATTACATTGTCTTTAATACATTCATATAAAGAATCAATATTATAATTGTTTTTACTACTTACACAAAATGTATCTATAATATTTAGATTATATCTATCAAAATATTTAATATATCTTTCTTCATTATTAGTAGGCATTAAATCAAACTTATTTAAAGCAAGAATAACTTTATTATTTAATTTATCTTTTATATCATTAAAACTAGCAGGTATATTCATTAAATCAACAACTAATACTACTAAATCATCTTTATTAATACTAGATAAATTATTTAAAAACTCTTGATAATCAATATCAACCTTTTTATATTCATTATAATTTCTTATTCTAAAACATCTTTCACATAACGTGTTAGTAGTCTCTATTCCGCATCCTACACATTTATTTTTTTTATCACTACTCAAAACTTTACTATTCATAATATCTACCCTTAGTAAATAAATTCTTATCTCTTAATTTCTTTTGTATCTTCTTTTCTTTTTGCCTTTTAAAGTAAGCAGTAATAAACTCTTTCTTCCCTAATTGATCAGTTAATATCGTAGTTATTCCCATTCTATTACCACATACTACATCATCCATCATAGAATCTCCTATAATAGCTATTTCAGATAATTTATATCCTGAATTTAATACATATTTTTCTAGCTCTTTAGCCTTAGGCTTTCTACAGTTACTTATATAATCAATTCCTAAATCATTAGCAAACACTTTAACACGCGCACCAATACTATTAGAGGCAATTATTATTTTAAACTTTTTCTTTAACTTATCAAATAGTTTTTTAGCATCATCACTTGCGTGGCGCTCCAAAAGTAGCGCGATAGTATTATCTAGATCAAATATTAAAAACTTAATACCCCTATTAGTTAAATTTTTATAATTGATTTCATATATATTTTTCTGATATAAATCAGGTACATACTTTTCCATTAAATCACCAACATTCTTAAATTAATTTTATCATATTTATAATTCATAAGCAATGAAGTTTTAATTATTTTTTTCGAAATTGACTTATAATAAATTTTATTATAAAATTCTTCTAGGACGTGATTATGTGAAAGGAATAATATTATCTAAGATAGAAGAGAAAAAACAAGAAAAAGAGAATAAATTATTATTATCTGCATATAAACTATTTACAGAAAAAGGAATAAATACTACATCTATTCAAGATATAGTTGATGATGCAGGAGTTGCGAAAGGTACTTTTTACTTATATTTTAAAGATAAATATGACTTACAGAATAAATTAATTATTAAAAAATCACAGCAATTATTTAAAGAAGCATTAGATAATTTAAATAAGAATGTAATTATTAATTTTGAAGACCAATTAATATTTATAATTGATTATATAATAAATATAGTATCTAATGATAAAACACTAATTAACTTTATTGAAAAAGATTTATCCCTTGGAATATACTCTGATGTTAATGAAATAATTAATGACAATAAAACAGGAATTAAAGAAATATTTATAAAAGGGCTTAAGAAACATAATATAAAGTTAAAGAATCCTGATGTTACACTATTTATGATAATAGAGTTAACATCTTCTACTATATTTACATCAATTACTAAGAATAAACCACTTAAAATAGAAGAATATAAACCATATTTATACTCAGCAATTAGAAGAATAATAAAAGAAAAGTAAGAATCATCTTACTTTTTTAAGTCACTTGCATTAATTTTTCCATCACCATTAATATCTGCAAGAATTTTTTGTGTTGTATCAAGTTCTATTAGTTTTGATATATACTTACTTAGCATATTAGCATCAAGCATATTAACTTTACCATCCATATTGATATCTCCTGCTTTAAACTTAGAAGCAATAGCTTTAGCTAGACTATTTGCATCTTTATTATCAACAGTAGAATCCCCATTATAATCAGCATAATTTAACTGTTCAATTGTAAGTTCTGTTTTCTTTAAAATATAGTTTTCAATAATGGTAACATCTTCATGAGTAACTTTACCATCTAAGTTAACATCACCCTTCTGATATTTAGCATTACTTCCAACTTTATTTCTAAGAGCAACCATATCATTATTATCTAGTACACTATCACCATTTATATCACATAGATTTAATTGTACTTTAGTAGCCGCTACTACTCCATTAAACATGTTTTGTAAAAGAGTTACATCATCAATATTTATTTTACCATCTAGATTAACATCTCCTACCTGATAATAATCAGAAATAACTTTAGCAAGAGCATCTACATCATTATTATCTATTACTCCATCATTATTAATATCTGCATAATTAACCTGTTCCTTAGTCAAAGTAATTTGCTTAGCTACATATTTATCAAGAAGTATTACATCATTAGAATCAATTACATTATCATTATTAATATCACCTAGAGTATTAATCTTAGTAACCTCACTATTTAAATACTCTTCAAGCTCATATAAATCATTATTATCAACATTACCACTATTATTATAATCAGCAACATTAACTTGTACTGAATTTAAGTTAGCTTGTTTTTTTAAATACTTACTAAGCAAATCTAAATCAGTTGTATTAATAGTACCATCTAAATTAATATCTCCTCTTTTATAATTAGCATACTTAGCATCAACTACAGTTTCTTTAACACATACATTATCTTTATCTGTATACTCTTTAGGACATACAATAGCTACACCAATCTTAGATAAGTACTCACTACCACTATTATGACCAGTTACATAAAGACGAATATTCTCAGCATCTCCAACACTAAGTATTCCATCGCTATTAACATCAGCTGCCATTAATTGTATCTCTGATAAATCAATAGTTTTAGCTAAATACTTGTTAAGCAACTCTAAATCACTATTATCTACTTTACCATCTTGATTTACATCACCTAACATATTAGACTGAGCAGTCTCACTTTTCACACACTTATTATCACTTAAAGTATAAGTGTTATCCTCGCAATAATAAAAACTAGTTGTAATAGAATTACCCATTAAACTCTTCATACCAGTACTTCTAGCAATCAACTCATATACCATAAACGCTATTAATAATATTATAAAAGATATAACTATTATTAATGTTACCCTATTATTCTTCTTTCGTGTCAACATAATCACCTTCTACATTTACTATACTAACTATAAACATTTTATAATAAATAATGCTCTTTGTCAATTATATTGACGAAAACAAATTTATAATTTATAATTTTCTTGGTGATTTTATGTATACCGTAAAGAATAATATTGAAAAAACTATTATAATAAATAAATCTAAGTTTATATCTAAATCATACTTTGTAACTGATATTAATGAAGTAAATAGTATAATTAATAATATAAAAGATGAATATAGTGATGCAACTCACGTATGTTTTGCATATATAATTAATAATAATATTAAATATAGTGATGATGGTGAACCTAATAATACAGCCGGACTACCTATATATAATGTAATAAGTAAAAACAACTTAAACTGTGTACTTGTTGTCGTTATAAGATATTTTGGAGGTATTAAACTAGGAGCAGGAGGACTTACTCGAGCTTATTCTAATAGCGCAATTGAAGTAATTAATGATAATATAACTGAATTAGTTGAAGGCTATAATATAGAAATATCATTAGATTACAATTCTATTAAAGATGTAGAATATATATTAAAGGATATTACAATTATAAGTAAAGAGTACAACGATATAATATCTATTATATTTGAAATATCAATAGATAAACTAAATATAATAAAAGAAAAACTAAATAATCATATTAAATCATTTAATATAATTAAGGAAATATATATAAGAAAATAATACCAAGTGCGGTATTATTTTAATTATATCTTTCTATTTATCTTTCGATTGCAACAAGGAGAAGGACAATGATAATCAGGATATTGACATCTTAATTTATGAACATAAGGCTTTAATACCTTAACTAATTCTTTATCTCCTTTTTTCTCTAACTCTTCATATACTTTAGGAATTATATGAGATGTATAAGATCTTTCAATCTCAAGTTGAGCACGACTACAAGCTCTCTCTTGACTAACAAACTTAATAATATTTTTTAACGATCCAACTCTATTTACTTTAATCATTTGTCCCTGTGGATATACATTTTTAACACTATTAATATCATTAATCCATTCATTAACAAGATCATCACTTGACCTTATTATTTGTGGAATATAACTATTAAATGTATCTGGAATAAGCATTTCACAATCAATAGTTCTATGACGGTGTTCCTGAGCAAGACATGCCCAAGATTCATAATTATTATAAGAAATTGTATAACCATATTCATTATTACTATTAATTCCGCTAAACTTATTGCGATAAGCAAATAAACTTAAATCTACATTCTTATTATTTTTATATATAAACTCATAATTACCACAATAATCTTTAATCTCTGGATGAGTTTTATATAGTTTTTCTTTCACCTCAGTATTCTTATTTGCTACTTCATATATACTATTTTTAGTAATAGTTACATTCTTTTCAGTACAAAGATGAATAAACTCTTTTAAATATGGAACTAACATACTTTCTAACTCATTCATAGGATTATCAATAATCCTTTTCATATATACCATAATTTTATTAATCTGTATCCACGGTACAGTATAAGATATACTAGTAGGCATAAATACACTAATCATATATCTAGCATTTTCTTGTGCGATTTTGTGAACAGCTTTCCTCGCACGATTCTCATTATCTTTATTTTGATACATATAAAAACTACCATACTGATTCCATATAACTTCTTCTAACTTTATAAGCCACTTATCATATAACATCTTCTCTTTTTCAGTAATATACTCATTAGGTTCAACCTCAGTATAACGTAAAGATCTCTCATCTGCAGTATACTGTTTTTCATTATTTAAAATCATACATAGTATTTTAGGAATACCAGTTAACTCCAATGTAATATTTTGATGTTCGGAAGGAGTAGTATGATCACTATAAATAGTACCAATTCCCCTATTAATTAATATAGCATCACTCTCACTATTTCTAATATCAGTTGGAGATATAGCTACATTATTAACAGCCTCCTTAAAACATAAGGCAGCACGAATACCTACATCCTTTAATGCTTCATATTGATCAAACTTGCCATCGCTAACATAACAACCCCTAGGATTCAATTCTAATTTCATAAATCTTACCTCCATCTTAAATATAGCATGTTTAAACAACCAATTTCAAGTAAATATTAAAAAAACATGGGAATTCCACGTTATTTCATTTGTTTAGCAACTTCTTCAGCAAAGTTTTCTTCTCTTTTTTCCATTCCTTCGCCTACTTCAAATCTTACCATAGATTTAATAGTGCCACCATTAGCCTTAACATATTCTCTAACTTTTTTGTCGCTATCTTTAACAAATGCTTGTTCTTCAAGACAGATCTCCTCATAGAATTTACGAATACGTCCTTCAACCATTTTAGCAGCAATCTCCTCTGGTTTACCTTCATTCATTGCTTGTTCTTTTAATACCTTACGTTCTTTTTCTACTTCATCGCTAGGAACATTATCTTTATTTACATATTTAGGTCTCATTGCAGCAGCATGCATTGCAACATCTTTTGCAACTTCTCTATTTGCTCCATCAACAGTAATTAACACAGCAATCTTACCACCCATGTGAATATATTCACCAAATGACTCAGTATCACTCTTAGTAACTACTTCAAATCTTCTTAAAGATAATTTTTCACCAATCTTAGCAGTTTTAGCAACTATTAAATCATTAATAGTACCTTCTCCACAATCTAGATTTAAAGCATCCTCTACAGTTTTAGCATCACTATCAATAATAGTTTCTAATATAGTACTTACCATAGAAGTGAACTCTTCATTTTTAGCAACAAAATCAGTTTCTGAGTTAACCTCTACTATTGCAGCCTTATTATCTTTAATAAGAATACTTGCAACACCTTCAGCAGCAATCCTATCAGCTTTTTTTTGAGCCTTAGAAATACCTTTTTCTCTTAACCAATCGATAGATGCAGAAATATCACCATTATTAGCCTCTAATGCTTTTTTACAATCAAGCATACCTGCACCTGTTTTTTCTCTTAATTCTTTTACTAAACTTGCACTTATCATAATATCCTCCTTATTTTCTTAAAATTAAAGATGATTATAAAATCATCTCAAAGTTTTTATTTTAAAGCTTCTAATAATTCAGCTTTTTTCATTGTTGAATAACCTTTAATTTCACGAGCTTTAGCTAGTTCTCTTAATTCAGCAACAGTTTTTCCAGATAAGTCTTCTTTAACTACTTTCTTCTCTGGGGCTTTTTCAGTAACTTTTGCCTCTTTAACTACGGCCTTAGTCTCTTTTACAGTTTTTTCAGTATTTTCAACTTTTTCTTCCTTAGAATCTTTATTAAATCTATCTCTTCTTCTAAATGATTTTTTCTTATCGAATCTTTTTCTATCATATCTCTTATCAAAATTATTATTCTTTGGTCTTTCTTCTCTTCTCTTAACTGACTCAACAGCTCTTTTCATAATGTCCTTAGAATCTTCTAAATTAGTAGTAGAATAATCAACAAGCTTACCACCATTAGCTTCAACTACAGCATTATTTAAAACACCAATAATAAGTTTAACTGCACGAATTGCATCATCATTAGATGGAATTACGTAATCTACCATATCTGGATCACAATTAGTATCAACGATACCAAATACAGGAATGTTAAGTTTTCTAGCTTCTCTAATTGCAATCTCTTCTTTAGAAGGATCAACAATTACCATAGCTTGAGGTAACTTCTCCATATTTCTAATTCCACATAATATTTTGTCTAATTTTGCATATTCTTTCTTTAAACCTGAAACTTCTTTCTTAGGAAGTAAGTCAAATGTTCCATCTTTTTCCATATTCTCAATTTCTTCAAGTCTTTTAACACGACCACGAATTGTACGGAAGTTAGTTAATGTTCCACCTAACCATCTTTCATTAATGTAGTAAGATTCAGAGCGCATAGCTTCATCACGAACTGCCTCTTGTGCTTGTTTTCTAGTTCCTACATAGATAACCTTACCACCATTAGCTGCGATTTCTTTTAAAGCAGCATATGCTTCTTCAATAGCTTTTGCAGTCTTTTGTAAATCGATAATATAAATCTCATCACGAGAGCCATAGATATATGGTTTCATCTTTGGATTCCATCTTTTAGTTTGATGACCAAAGTGAACACCAGCTTCTAATAAGTTGTTCATAGATACAACTGCCATATAATCTCCTCCTTTTTGTTATGCTTCCATTTACGTCATCTTTAGTTACCACCTATTGGCACCGATAACTAAATCGGTAAATGTGTAAATTAAAAAAGCCATATATATTATAACACATTATATGACTTTTGCAACAACTTTTTTAAATTTTATTCTGCTACTCTCCTAACACTTACAATAGGCATTATATACATACTATCTGTTCTAATACCTAGAGCTGGAGTTGAAGCATGAACTATTGTATTATCTCCAATATAAAGTGCAGAATGTGATACATTACCATTATATCCATAAGATATTATATCTCCTGCTTGTATTTCGCTTACTGGAACTGAATAACCTACAGTAGATTGTGCAGGGGCTGTACGAGGTAGAGATACTCCAAAGTTTGCATATACACTTTGAACAAACCCTGAACAATCCGCTCCATCAGTTAAACTTGTACCACCATATACATAAGGATTACCTACAAACTGTACTGCATATGAAGCTACATCAGAATAAGATGTATCAGGAATAGGTGCGCTAGGCATATTATTTTGATTAGCATCTATTGCTGCGTTAGCTGCTAATCTCGCAGTCTGTTCTGCAAGAGCTTGAGCAGCAGCCTCTTCTTCTTGTCTTTTTGCTTCCTCTTCCGCCTTAATACGCTCTTCTTCTTTTACAGTAATATATTCTTCTATTTCAGAATCCTTATATGTATCAAGTGCATCATCACTATTAACAAGCACATTTGCAGCAGATACTGTATCTTTAGCTTTTACATTAACTGTAGAATTACTCTTAATAACAAATACCATTACAATTATTAGTACATCTGCAAGCACTAACATTATACTAATTTTTTTTCTTGTATTCATATTCACCAACTTTTTATTACAATACAATAATATCACTTGATTTTAATCTTGTCAAATCTACCATGAAAAAACGATGTAACAATTATAGTTCTATACACCGTTCTTATTATAAATTTTTCACATCATCTCTAAACTTATTAGTCATATTTATTCTAAGTATCTTAGATTGATTTCTTATATTTTGAATTTCTTTCAATTCATCCTGAAAATACATGTCATAATTATTCACAAATAATTGTTCACGTGCACTATCAAAATCATTTAATATATTAAACATCAAAATAATATCATCTGGATTAAAAAATGTTTTTGGTAATGAGAAAATTTTAAGCAAGAATAATATATCCTTCTGTTTTTTATATAATGATTCCAATTCCTTTATATCTTTTAGTTCTTTTACTAATGTATAATCATCCAAAACTTTATGCCAGTCAGGTAAACTTTTTCTATATTCCACATCCATTTTACTATACTCTGATAAGATAATTTTTTCTTTTCTATATTCATTATCTAAATATGTATAATACAATTTTTTAACTTTTTCTCCTACTATTGGTTTAATAAGATCTATATCTACTAATCTATCTATTATCAAAGTATTCAAGTATTCATCAGCTGATAAATCATTATATTCATTACCTATAGAATCTAAATTATTTCCAGTTAGCAAGCCAATATCCTCTCTTATATCACCAATTGTCCTTACAATATCAATTAAAAACTCTAGTCCATTTTTATTTAAAGTTAAATATTTCACTAATAAATGATAATCTTTATCAGATATTTTTTTACTATCCATAATATCCCTCCAAAACAATAATTTGCGTTATGATAACACACTATATACCATTTGTCAAATTGGTCAATCACCAACAAAATAACTCAGAGTAATCTGAGTTATCCAATTCTTCTTACTGTAATAATTGGCATTATATACATACTATCTACCCTAATACCTAATTCTGGAGTTGAAGCATGCACTATCATACCATTACCAATATATAATGCTGAGTGTGATACATAACCATTATATCCATAAGATACTATATCACCCGGTTGAGCCTCATCAATTGAAACACCATAACCAGATGCAGCCTGACCTCCTGTAGTTCTTGGAAGTGATATACCGAATGCAGCATATACACTCATAACAAATCCTGAACAGTCAGTACCATTTGTTAAACTTGTACCACCATATACATAAGGATTACCTACAAACTGTAAAGCATATGATGCAACATCAGAGTTAGCATCTACACTTACTACATTTTGCGTTTGTAATTCATTATTTCTTGCAATTTCTAATTGTCTTTCTTGTTCTAGTTTCTCAGTTTCTAATCTTTCTTGTTCTAACTTTTCTTGTTCTAATCTTTCTGCTTCTAATCTTGCATTTTCCTCTTGTCTTCTTTGCTCAATTAGTTCATTTAACTTTTCGTTGTTTTCTTCATAGAAACTAAATACTTTTTTATCTGTTATAATTCCTTCGTCTTTAGATCTTATTTGGTATACTTGTAATTCTTCTTCAGTTTCTATATCATCTGCATTAACATAAGTACTACCAACAATACCTAATATAAACAAGAAAGAAACTAGAAAAAGTTTTTTTAATATACTTTTCACAATAATTCTCCTAACTTCATAATTATATTTGTGTCCAAAATTTGCGGCACGCTTTCAATTCTACCAAAATTTAATTATAATGTCAAATTGGTAAAAAACCTTTATTTTCCTTACATTTTCTATTATTTATCAAAAATCGTTTTTAATACATAAAAAAAATAGACATTATTCTAGTCTATTATAAACTCTATTTTTGCATTACTAATATTCTTAGCTCTTCTAATATTTATATCTGATTCATTATCAGTAAATAATAAATTATATGCACTCTCCCAAATTATGAAACATGCAAATATGTCTAAAATATCAAACAATGTATTAAGTAAAGGTAAGATATTCTTAAATATTAATATAAGTAATCCCACTAACATAAGTACTAAATTAGTAATGTTTCTTCTCTTACTTTCTATTAGATTATATTTAATTTCTAAGCCAAAATGACTACGTAAGGAATCTACTAATTTATCTTTATCACTATCACTAATAGTCTTGCTTGATACAAATTTTATAACCATTTCCTTATTTTTTAACCTAGAACATCTGTTTTCTATATATGTTGCAAGTTCATCAGATATATCATTTTTATCAAATATGTTAAACAAGCTATCATAATCACTAATATATACCTTAATTTCTTCCATATTTACTCCTTAAATTCTACATATTTAAATCCTATTTCTTTATATACATCAGATGCACGTGGAGTATTTATTACTCTTGCAATCACTAAATTATATATCTCATCTAACATAAATACCGCTAATAGACTAATAGATATGGTAATAAACACTTTCTTATTAATTTTTTTAGACAAATAAATAACCATTGGTAATATTCCGTAAATTAGTAATAAACTAGATACACCAAAGAATAGTACACTTCTAAGGCATATAAAACCACCAATATTACCAAAATTAAGTATTTCTGTATTATAGTCCCAACACCTAAAATGACCAAAGTAATTATATAATATATACCCTGAAACAAACTCTAATACACCACATATAATAGTACTTTTTAAAAATACTTTTATTGGTTTTAATCGATCTTTAAACGTAAGTAATATGATTAAAATAGAGCCAATCGCATATATATTAATCCAAGGAAGAAAGTTTCCTCCTCTATAATAAAACTCTTTCATACCTCCATTAAAGTAATAAAATATAAACTCATATACAAAACCAAATACACCCGATATAACTATAATTAAACTAGTAATAGCTATTATAGTTAGCTTATCAAACTTAATCTTTTCATTTAAGTATTTATTATAAAATTCTTTCATAGACTCTCCTTTTATTATTACAAAATTAGTATAACATATAAAATTTGATAAGTAAATTAAAAAAATCTATTGTGAAATAAAATAATTTGTGATAAAATTAATTTGTTCCCAAATTTGGCCTGTTGGTGAAGTGGTCTAACACATAGCCCTCTCAAGGCTACATACAAGGGTTCAAATCCCTTACAGGTCACCAAAATAATAATAAAAATGTTATGCAGCTTTTTGCATAACATTTTTTGTATATTGGCCAATGTCTACAACAGCAGGTTTTACAGAATCCTTGTTTGTATGAGCATCTTTACCCTTATTAGCAATATATTTAAGAGCTTTATTCATTCCTTCACTCACCTTTGTAACACCAAATTTAGAATAATCAAAAACTTTATCATTATATAAAAAGGTATTAAATTTATTTATATACTCTTCACTTATTTCACCCCTAGATACTAAATAAGCAAAAATACGATTAATCTTATTTTCAATACTTGCAAATCTATCTGGAATATGCACACCATTTTGTTTTGCTTCTTGTAAATAATTTATTTCATTTAATATATCATCAGTAATTCCTACTTTATTTAATTCTTCTTTAAGTAATGTACCATTATTAGATAAATAAGCTGTTACAAAATCAATTTTACTGTTAGTTGCTGCAAGTATTGTATCAAGCATATTTAAAATAGTTAATTCCTCTTCTAAATCACTTTTCTCAGCTGCGCCAGATAAGTTAGATGCAATCATATATGTACAAGCTTTATTTGGTGCATCAAGTAGTCTCTCATTAATACCATAATATTTATCTTTAGAAGTCATCATCATAAGCATTATTTGTGAAAAAATATTATCGATATTGTATTTATTCTCTTCATCATTTTTTAAGACAGCGAGACTAATTTTACCAGTATTTTCAACTGCATCATAAGATACTACACCACTATTAGAATAAACAGATAGTGGTTCTAGTTTTAAGGTTTTTAACTTATTATAAAAATTATCTAGATTATAATTAAAAATATCTCGAAACTTTATTACAAAACTAACTATTTTATCTTCTACAGTATTATCTTTACGTATGTTGTTATAGTTAAATATTGGATTTACTTGAAAACACTCTATTAATCTTTGTTCAACATCATTAACATTTACCCTACTAGTTTCCATAACAATACCTCACTATATTAATAATATCACAAAAATTTCAAAAATAAAATATCTTTTTTCAATTTTTACATTAATTTAGAAAAAAGATATTTTTTTTATAATAATATCTATGGTAAAAATATATCTCTTAAATCTCTTTTTAATCTCTTTACCATTTGTTTTCTCTTATATAAATTATTTAATTTATTATATATATGAGCAAATCCCTCATTAACACTAATAATTATTCTATCATTTATTAAATATGAATTATATTTTAATTTTTCACATTCAATATTTTTACCTTCACAATACATTTCTACATATTCATTTAAAACAATTATTATTTTTTTTCTATACTGCATAAATAATTGTTTCATAATATTAGTATCATTACAATTATTAATTTTATTATACGCAGCATTATAAATATTAATTAGTATTGCATAAATTGCACTTGTAAATTCATTCATCTTTTTATCACTATCAAATGCAACTAAATCATATAATATATTTATATATTCTTCCTTTTTATTCATAACTAAACTCCTTTATATATTTTTTTACTTTGTTAACAACTCTGTTTATAAGTTTCTTACTTCTAGAAAGTTCTAAATAAACACTTGTAATACCATATTCAATATTAATGCTTTTATCATTAACACTATATTCATAGCTATTAACCTTTGTATACTTAATTTTATGTATATTACAATAATTAATAATATATTCTTCGATACCAGCTATCATTTTGTCACTATATGAAAGATATATATTATATAGTTCATTAATACTTTCACACTTTTCAATATCAAGGCGAGCTTGATAATAGTAATTTAATAACATATAAAATACACTTTTAGTTAAATCATCCATATTAGATAGATCGTAATCAACACATAAATCAAGCCCTAAATATTTCATTAAGTCATCTAAACTATCTTTCTTTGATTTATCTAAATCAGTATATAATATATCGCTAACAACAAAATCTTCTTCAAGCAAAATATATGCTTCATTAATCCTTTGAACATTATCAAAACTATTTATTCTATTATAACCATTTGGCATCCATTTCATAATTAATTGATTATAATTCTTCTTTAATTCTTCTATAGTAAATCCAGGTTGTAAGTTAAATATTTTAATTGCTTCTATTTTTGTCATAATTCCCCCTCAAGCTCTATATTATACAACATTAATTTTGAAAGTCAAATTGATAATTATAACTATAAAAATGCCATATAGGCATTTTAACTGTGTACTTTAATAGTTGTAATACTAACACTTTTCTTATTATCTATAATACTACTAATTATTGTATCCTCAATATCTGTTTTTATTATCTTATCTATTTTTCTAGCTCCAAATTCATTATAATTACTCTTATCTATTATCTCATCTATTACAGTATTACTAATACTTATCTTAATATCTTTATATTTCTTTTTTACCTTACTAATCTTATCTTTAACTATTTTTTTAATACTATCTAAATCTAAATAATTAAACATAACTACTTTATCCATTCTATTTACTAAAGGTACACCAAATAATTCTTTTATTTTTGTATCATTCTTAGTAGTATTAAACCCAATATCACTTTTCTCAAATCCAGTATTTGTAGTCATAATAATAACTGTATTTTTAAAATTAATAGTATCCCCTTTAGCATCTGTAATAACTCCATCATCTAAGGCTTGATAAAATAGGTTAATCACACTTGTATCTGCTTTATCAAATTCATCTAGTATTAATACAGAAAATGGATGATCTTTTATTTTATCTAAAATATTCTTAGAATCATTGTAACCAACATATCCAGCAGGAGATCCAATTAGTTTACTTATAGAATGAGCCTCACTATATTCACTCATATCTATCTTTATTATATTTTTAGTAATATATTTACCAAATATTTTAGCAAGCATAGTCTTACCTACACCAGATGGTCCTGCAAACATTATTGAGTAACACCTATCATCTTTAAATCCAAGCCTTATTTGTTTATATATCTTATTTAGTTCTTCTACTATCTTACCCTGTCCTATTACTTTTTTATTTAATTTATTACTAAATGTATTACTATCTTTAATATCTTTATTATTCATTGTATATATTGGTACATTAGATTTCATACTTACTACATTTATAATATCCTTTTTAGTTATATGATGATTATTATTCTTACTACATAAATTTAATTCAATTCTATTAATTTTATCCATTAATTTATTTTCTTCCATCTTATAATTAGTAGCTAGTTTATAATCATTATTTAATATTGCTTTTTTCTTATTAGTAATAATTTGTTTAACCTTCTTATTTAATTCATTATATTCTTTCATTTTTTTATTTTCTTTTAAACTTACATGAGCACATACTTCATCTAATATATCTATCGCCTTATCAGGTTGTTTTCTATCAGTTATATATTTATTAGATAGATTAATTATTAAATCTATTAATTCATCCTCTATAACTACATGATGAAACTCTTCATAAGTACCTTTAATCTTCATTAGTATATCTTTTAATCCTTCACTACTAGGTTCTTCTATATATACTTTCTGAAATCTTCTATCTAAAGCTCGATCATTTTCAATAAACTTCTTATATTCTGCAGTAGTAGTCGCACCAATAAGTCGCATATGATTACGAGCTAAAGCCGGTTTAAATATGTTTGATGCATCTATCGCACCTTCCGCACCTCCTGCACCTACTATCGTGTGTATCTCATCGATAAAAAGAATTATATCATCGTTATTCTCTAGTTCCTTAAGCATCTTATTAATACGTTCTTCAAACTCTCCACGATACTTAGTACCTGCAACTGCTGAAGCCATATCGACACTAATTATTCTTTTATTTTTAAGACTTCTTGGAACTTCTCCTATTGCTATTAAACGACTTAACTCTTCTACAATAGCAGTCTTACCTACTCCTGCATCTCCTATTAATATTGGATTATTCTTCTTTCTTCTAGATAGTATTTCTAATATTCTTTTAATCTCATTATCTCTTCCTATTACTGGATCTATTCCATCATCTAATGCTTTCTTAGTTAAATCAATTCCAATATCATCAATAAGTAACTTTTCACCCTTTTTATTCTTAACTATTCTAGATACAAACTCTTCATATAATAAATCTAGGTCAATTGACATAGATAGCATTATTCTAATTGCGATACCTTCTCCTTCTTCAAGCATAGCAGAGAACAAGTGATTTACAGTAACTACACCGTTATTATTCTCTCTACTATCTATCATAGCTGTTTCCATTATTCTTTTTAAAAGTGGTGTATATAAGAAGTATTCACACCTCTTTTTACCAATACCTACTATTTTAATGATTTGACTTTTAAACTTATCATAATCAAGTTCATACTCTTTTAATTTATCTTTAATCTCATTATCATCTTTTAGTATAGCAAGTAATAAGTGTTCACTTCCTACATAAGGATGATTTAAATTATTCATCTCCACCTTCGCACTAATAAGTATCTTTCTTGCTTCTTCTGTATAATTATTAAACATATAATCCTCCTATCTATATAATGATTAATTAATACTAATTTATACTTAAGTATAGATAATCATAGCAGAAAAACAAAATATTTGTTCATCACGATATAAAGCTACACTTACCTGATACTTAATATCTATAACATCTCCATCTAATTCAGATAAAAATTTATTTACACTAGACTCTAAATCTAGTTCATGGGATTCATCAATAACTTTAACTTTCATAAAAAAAAATCACCGATATCATTATAATATCAGTGACTAATTTAATTTGTCGTTTTATCTTCCAGAGAAGTAAGAACCCATTGGAGGGAAATTAATTAATTGTCTTGCATCAAATTTACGAGCAGCATAATTAGAATAATAGAAGTAATCGCTCATAAATATACCTGTTCCAAATTGTAAGTGAAGGTGAGCTCCTGTTGAACATCTATCCCAAGTCTCAATACCAGGCACACCACCAGAATACCCAATCACAGTATCTGGTGTAACAACTTGCCCTACACTAACGTTTACTGATGCTAGATGGAAATAACCTGATGTATAAGTACCACTACCAGTATAATGTCCAATATATACCATATTACCACCACAAGAACTCTTATAAGATATCTTCATAACAGTACCGGTTGCAACTGCATATACAGCAGTACCATGTGGAACACCTAAGTCCATACCATCATGGAATGATCCATAATATTCAGTATAACCAAAGTTAGCATTAACTCTACCTGATGATACTGGACGGTAAAAACCATTTGCCGAAGGTCCAGTAGAACCACCACCTGAATATGATGCTGAACCACCTGATGGAGTTGAAGCTTGTCTAGCTCTAATCTGTGCTTGATTATAGTTATTAACGCACACCGCAACATCTTCAGTCTCAGAACACTTATACTTAGTTGTATAAGTATTAATACTTGCTTTAACCTCTTTAATTTCTTCTTTAATATCCACACTTGCATCAGTAATCTCTGCAAGATCATCACCTAATTTACTCAACTCAACAGATAACTCTTCTTCAAGTTTAGCAAGTGATGTTTGTTTTGCTGCTAACTCATTAATTTTCTTTCTATTTTCTTCCATCAAACGATTATACTCATTAATAGTTTTCTCACGGTGCTCGGAAAGTTGTTCTGATACTGCTAGTCGATATATAAAATCAGTAAAATTTTCTGCATTAAATACATACTCAAGATATAAAGAATTAGAACTAGATAACTGATAATAATGCATAATACTCTTTAACTCTTCACGCATCTTACCTATCTCTTCCCCTAGTTTTTCTATCTCTTCATTTAGACCTTCAATTTCTTTACTTACTTGATTCTTCTCTGCAGTAATCTCACTTATTTTATCTTTGGTAGCAGCTATATCACTTTCAGTTTGCTTCTTATCAGTTTCATTCTTACTATATTTAGCTTCAAGCGCATTAAGTTCTGCACGTAACTCTTTTAGACTTTTTGCATGCACTTGCGACGCAAACAAGAATAAAAATCCAATAATAATAAACAACACTACTACTTGTTTAATTAATCTATTCTTAATAAATTCCATAACTTACTCCTTTAATTCTTTTTTTATAGCTTTATAGTTATTACAATATTTACTTACTAAAGACCAGAAATACTTAGAATGATCAAAATGTATTACGTGCGATAACTCATGTACTATTACATAATCTAAGCATCTTATATTATATTTAATAAGTTCACTATTCAAAGTTACTGAGTGTTTAACACGATTATACACTCCCCACCTAGATTTCATCTTACGAATCTTTAAACTAGGCATTATATTAACTTCATCAAATATATTATAAATATAAGTAAATCTCTCTATAAATGTATCTTTAATAACTTTGTTATACCACCTATTTAACTGTTTAATATCGCTAGCATATATAACATAATTATTACTATCTACATCTACCTTCTTTAAATCATTCACAAATATTATATCATAACTATTTCCTAAATAAAAGAATAAATCTTTCTTTTCATTCTTTTTACACATATTCCTAATCATCTTAACTAAATAACTATAATTTTCATCAAGTAAGTTTTTAATATATCTTTTGCTAGTTAAATAATTAGTAGTAACATAAATCTTCATATCTTCTTTAACTCTAATATAAGTATTCTTATTTCTCTTCTTTATAATTACTACTTCATATACTTTATTATCTATTACATATTCCATACATTACCTCCCAAAAAATATTCAGATTACTCTGAATATTAACAAGGTTTTACATTAATTAAATTATTTTAGTTTAGTGCAGATTTGTATAGTTCAACAACAGGACGAATACGATTTAAACTATCTACTTCTTCACTGATAATTGTATTTCCGTTAATTACCCACACATTAGATGAATCTTCAACTTTGCTCATTGTCCAACTTGAGAAAGCCTTTAACCAATTAGGAGTATTTTCAGTCGCAATCCAAGCCATACTACTACAAGTAGAACAACTAGCTTTATACTCGTAACCAAAATTATCTCTAAGTTCTTCAAATTTGATTAAACGTGACTCCTTTACATCAGATGAATTAATCTTATCTAAAGCCCAAGCATCTATTTCGTTTTTTACATAAGATGAAGAAAAGCTACTTAACAAGCCGTATTTAATCGTTCCATACCCCTCAGAAAAGCCGGTAAATCCGTCATATTCTTTTGGCAAATAATTTTTAACATCATTTGAAGTAAGCGGTTCTGCTTTAAGCAACGTAACTGTTGATTCTCTTGTTCCCGAATCTTTAATAACATAGAAATCTATATCATTATATGTTACTGTATCTCCAACTTTATATGTTTGATATGTTGGAGATTTATCACTACCATATGTATAATTAGATACTTCTCTATTATTTACTTTACAATCAGATAGATATACACTAGAGTCTGGATTAATCTGAGTAGTTGAACAATCTACTTTATTACCTGAATATTCAATAGTTAGTTGTGATACTTCTGTTGGAAACTTACCTGTATCAAGTAAATATCCTGCAATTGCTAGTTCAACACTTCTACCGTATGCATCAATACTTCTCTTATCAGCAGATATTCTAGCTTTTCTAATTATATTCATAACTAGAGGTGTTGCTATTAAAGCAATAATTGCCATGATCACTAATACTGCAATAAGTTCAATCAACGTAAAACCTTTTTTCTTAACATTATGCATACACATAATTCTCCTTTCTATCTAGTAAGTCATGAATATTATCTTTCATACCTTACCTTCTGATATTAGTTTACTAAAAAAAAAAAAAAAAAAGTCAACCCTATTTTTGAAAAAAATAGAATTTTTTGAAAATTATGTATATTTAGTTATTTCAAAGAACATTTATTTTTTAACAACTGATTAGATTATATATTATTTTTATTATCAATACAAGTATTTTTTATAATTACAAATTATTATTTATTTAAAATAGTTCTTCAAAAAATTTTTTTCACTCTCTACATTATTACCATTAATTATATAATGTGTATAATCTCTTTTCATATACTTAATACTATTTATATACTTATATTTCTTAAATGTAATATTATACAAGTATCTTTCTAACAAGAACTTAATAAATACACTATCTTTATTAATTATTAATTCTATTAGATTAATTAATAATGGTATAAAAGATATTATAAATATTAATGATTTATTAATTATACTCATACTTATTAATATAATTAGTGTAATAAATGATAATAGGAGTGTTAAAAAATAACTAGTTTTAAAGTTAGTTATTTTATTTAGTATTATATTAATTACTTTAGATCCATCTAAAGGATATATTGGTAGTATATTAAATATTAGTATTATATTACTTGATAGAACTAAATAATAATTATGAATAAAGGTAATAAATACTAACTGAAATATAACACCTGATATGGATATAATAAATTCTTCTATTAATGGTTTATTTAGATTATCTTCAAACTTTAAAAGTAATCCTAAAGGTAATAATATAATACTTTTAATATGCCATTTAAATAGTAGTGATAAAGTAATATGACCTAGCTCATGAATAAATAATACTAACATAAAACTTAGATAAAATTTAAAATAACCAATAAGAATAAATATTAAAGCAGTTATATATGTAAGAGGATTTATCTTAAAGATATTTCTCATAATCTAATACTTTACCATCTTTCTTATATACTAAATATAAATATTTATCAGCACTTCCTAATACATCTCCTTTTTTTATATAATCATATAATTTATAATTAGTATTATCTATATTACCATAAAGTAAATCTATACCATTTATTTGTTGAATAATTACTACCTTACCATAATCTTCTTTATCACCAATAAATACTACAATTCCACTTTCTAATGCTGGTACTGTATAGTTATTACTAACAACTAACTTAGCTCCATCCTTATACTTAGTAATCTTACTATAACTAAGTTTTTCATTACTAACCGTCTTAGTACTAGTATGAATCTTATTAAAATTTAAATCTTTAAAGTATTTATTATATAAATTATTAAACTTAGTAAATGTGATAGATGTATCATATACATATTTATAATACATAGTTTTAAACTTGGCACTACTCTTCATTACAATTAATAATACTAAAGTAATAGCTGTAACTATTAATGTTTTAAATATAAAATTAACTACTATATTCTTTACTGAGTTCTTATCCACAAATATCACCACTAAATTATATGTAGCAATAAAAAAAGAAGAACTAGTCTTCAAATAATAAATGTTTATTTAATAAATAATATTGTATTCCTGATATAATTGATAGAATTGCTGCAACAAATAGTAAGAAATCAGCAACTCTTAGATTTACTAATTCAAATGGTAAATTATAGAAAAGTGTTAGAGCTATACCTACCATTAAAGTTGCAGTTTTAACTTTACCTGATTTAATTGCCGCAACTACTTTACCACGAGATGCAGCAATCATCTTAATAGAGTTTACAATTGAATCTCTAACTATAATTACTACAGGTATAATTGGATGAATAAAACCTTGTGATGCAAGAATAATTAATACTGAATTTACTAATACTTTATCTGCAATAGCATCAAGTAGTTTACCAAAATCAGTTACAAGATTATCCTTACGAGCTATATATCCATCTAAAAAATCAGTTAGGCTTGCAAGAATAAATAATATACCAGCTATTAAATACTTTGAATCAACAACTAGTTTTTCATCTATAAATAATTGCGGAAATTCAATTCCTGCCATTTGAAATGGAAATAGTAGTAATATAATTATAACTACTGACATAATTATTCTAGATATCGTAAGTTTATTAGGCAAATTCATATATTTCCTCCGTATTCATAATTAGATCCTCATCCTCATTATCTTTAGAATCAGTTGCAATTAAAACTATACAATAGATAATAATTGCAATTACAACTACTATTAATGCATATATTAATCCTGCTGGAATATGCCACTGTTGTTTTTTCTCTAAAGTATAAGGACTAGCTATTTTTTTTACTTGTTTCTTACTTTTCTCTTTAGCTTTTTTAATATCATCAAGTGATAATCTTGAAGTATAATCAAATAAGTATTCATTAAATTCTTCAGTTAATGCTTCATAATCTAATCCTAAATATTTAGCATAATCTCTTATAAAGAACTTTAGATAGAATACATCTTTAAAAGCTTCTTTATTACCTTCTTCAATATTTTCAAGTTGTGCAGGTCTAATTTTTAAATCTTCAGCAGCTTCTTCAACACTAATCCCCATAGATTCTCTTGTCTCACGAAGTCTTTCTCCAATTTCTTTCATATAACCTCTATTCTATATAAAAAAAATACTTTATAAGCCATGTTCTGTACCTAAAAGGTGACAAACATTTATCTATCAATTACTTGATCCTTGAATCAGTTCATTTCCTTATCAAAGTTCCCCTACCAAAATTTGGGTTTCTCGCTTGCGGGGTTTACCACGTTCCATAACTAAAGTTTCCCTTAGTCTCGTCTCTTTGGCACTTTTATACCATATACCTTATCAATTGACTTAGGTCATCTGGAGCCGTTAGTTAAAACTACCTTAGGTTATTTTTTCCCTAAGCACAAACACTACAGTCATCGCAGACTGTGCGAGCATGGACTTTCCTCTACATAACAAGTATGCAGCGTTTGTCAAAGTATTTTTTTAATCTTTACTATAAATATATTTCTCTAAATTAGATAATCTTCTAAGCACATCAGCAGTAGAACTACCTTCACCATTATTATCAGATAATACATCTAACTTTGTACGTAAATTACGCACCTCTTGTTTAAGCGCAATATTATCTTCTACTAATTCTTGTTTCTCTTTAGCAAGATTCTTAATAATCGTATTCATCTCTTCATAATCTTTAATAATTACATCAAGATATCTATCAACTTCTTGCATACAATAACCACGAGTATCAATCTTAAACTCTTTTTCTAAAATATCACGACTTGTAAGTATAATCTTATCAGGCATATAACCACTCCTTTTAATCTTCTCTATTACGACTACATTATATAAAAATATTTATTATTTGTCAATTACCTCAGAATACTTATTTAAGGTTTTAATTTTTTTCAATATATTATTTTCCTTCATAACATAATCCGCTCTTAAATTATTTAATTCATGATTATATTCATCAATATAAGTTTCTCTATTTTTAGCAATTATGTTAAATAGCTCTTTAATATCATCATTTATTAATTCATTTAAGAATTTTAGTTCATCTTGATTAATCAAATGTCTTCTATTATTAAAATCTTCAATTATATTAAGAATCAATTCTAAATTAAAGCTATTTATACCATATTTTTGAACATTTCTAGCTTGATATTCCACATAAACTTCAGTAGCTAATATTTTTATATTAATAAATTCAACCCCTGCAGCAATTGTAATAAGGCCAATAGAATCACCTATATCTATCCTATCTACTGTAATTACTAGATTCCCAATGTACCAAATACTTTTATTATCAACAACAATATTATTAATCTCCTTCTTATTATCTAGTATTATTTTCAAAGAATTACTTTCTACCCTATACTCTCTATTATTTAAATTTTTTTCAATTAAATTTTTATGTTTTTCTAACATGTTAGCCTCCTATATATTTTTATTATTTATTAACCTCTTTATTATTCTTTTTATAGTATTTACAAACCTCACACAACTTACAACCATGGCATTCTGGATTTTTAGCTTTGCAGTAATATCTACCAAATAATACCAACTGATGATGAAGTCTACCTAAACTATCTTTAGAAAACTTCTTATTAAGTTTCTTCTCAATTACTAATACATCATCACTATCCTTTGCAATACCCAGCCTTTTTGATACACGTGCTACATGAGTGTCAACTGCAATTACATCTTCGTTATATAAATTAGCAAGTACTACATTAGTAGTCTTTCTACCTACTCCAGGTAAACTTTCTAAATATGCTCTATCATTAATTACTACACCATTAGTATCATTAATAAGTCTACTTGCAATTCCTATAATATTACTTGCCTTTTTATTATAATTACCTAATGGTTTAACAATAGATATAATATCACTAATATTCGCTAAAGAAAGCTTATCTATTGTATCATACTTTTTATATAAAATGCTAGTAACTTTATTAACCATTTTATCAGTAGTCTGAGCTGACAGCATAACAGATATTAAAAGTTCATAATCTTTAGTATAATTAAGTTCACAACAAGGATTAGGAAACAAACAATCTAAATATTCAATTATACTATTCATTTAACCAATCATAATCAAATAATTCTTGTTTTTTTAAAGACTTATTCTTTCTAAACTCTTCATTATTCCTAATTACATCATCGCGAGTTTTAATACCTTTTTTCTTCCACTCATGTATTATTCTGTCTATATATCTAAAATTACTAACACCATTATATGTTGCCTCTTTTAAAGCAAGTTTAAGTATTTCTTCTGTATTATCATTAAGCCACTCACTTACTAATTCATATTCTATTGGTGATAATGTTCTACCAAGTTCCGTTTCAAAAGCATCATAAATACTTTTATTATCATTAACTTCTTCTTTCTTAATAACAAGAAGTGATAACTTTTCATATAAATTATCTAAGTTACACACTTCAGTATTAATACCATTAATATCCTTAAGCTCTATTTTAAGTATTCCCTTACTTTCCAACTGTGATATCATCTCAAGTAATATCGGTAGTTTAATATCCATAGCATCAGCAATAACTTTAGGATTATACTCATAACTATTAATTAAGAATATCAAAATAATTAACTCAGTTTCACTAATATTTAATTTTTTATAGTTTTTGAGAAGTAATTTAGGTATAGAAATATCTTTATCTTTTAATAAATTTACAACCTTATCCATTTTAATCACCTTTAAACTTATTTAATATATTTGTAAAACAAACAGGTAATTCAGACTCAAACTCCATATATTTATTAGTAGTTGGATGAATAAAACCTAAAGTTTTAGCATGTAAGCATTGTCCAGAATCATCAATAAGTTTTCTTCTACCATAAACCGGATCATTAACAACAGGATGTCCAATATAAGATAGGTGCACTCTAATCTGATGAGTACGACCAGTTTCAAGTTGTAATTCTATTAAAGTTGCATCTTTATACCTTTCAAGCACTTTAAAATGAGTTATTGCATCCTTACTATTAGTATTCCCTACAGCCATTTTCTTGCGATCAGACTTATCACGCATAATTGGTGCATCTATTACTCCCGTATCATTAGGTATTACACCCCAAACAAGTGCGATATACTTTCTAGTTGTAGTCTTATCTTGTAATTGACGAGATAACGCTTCATGTGCTTTATCATTTTTAGCTACCATAAGTAATCCTGTAGTATAAGCATCTATTCTATGAACTATGCCCGGTCTAAATTCACCATTAATACTACTTAAGTTTTTACTATGATACATTAAAGCATTAACAAGAGTCCCGCTTTTATTACCTACTGCAGGATGTACTACCATTCCATTTGGTTTATTAACAACAATCACATCATCATCTTCATAAATAATATCAACAGGTATTTCTTCTGCTTCTACTTTAATCTCTTCATCAATTATTTCATAAGTAATCTTATCCCCAATATCAACAGAGTCACTTGCCTTACATTTATTACCATTAACAAGTACATTACCATCTTTAATTAGCTTACTTATTTTACTACGACTAATACTAGTAGTATTAGCTAAATAACTATCTAGCCTTTTAGAATACTCATCAACAACTATTTCTTGCATGACTACCTCCTACTTCATATAACAATAACATTATGATAGATACAACAATAAATGAATCTGCTAAATTAAAAATGGGAAAACTGTAACCAAATATATTAAATGATAAATAATCTATTACATATCCATAAATTATTCTATCAATCATGTTACCTATAATGCCACCTATTAGCATTGAATAACTAGTTATATAAAAATTGTTTAATTTCTTATCTTTTATTAAGTATCTCCATATCAAGTATATAGATAATAAACCTATTATAATAAATAGAATTCTACTATTTTCCATAATACTAAATGCTGCACCAGTATTTCTAACATAAGTAATAGAAAAAAACTTAGGTATTATAGTAATTGAACTATATAAATTCATAAAAGTTTTAACTATAATTTTAATAATAAAATCAAGTAATATAAACACTAAAGTAAGTATTCCTATTCTCTTCACAGAATCACCAATTAATATATTATCACAATTAGATAAATATTTAAAGCAAATTAGAAAAAAATCTCACAAGTACATGCAAGATTTATTATCTCCCTATTGATATCTTTTCTTTAACTAATTCATATTTTTCTTTCGCAATAGACTTTACTTTATCAATATTCTCATCTAGTATTTTATCTATAATATCACTATTAATTATTTCATTATACTTAGTCTGTATCTTACTTAATTCTTCAACTACAACATCAGCTACGCATTTCTTAAAGCTACCATAATTAGAATCCTTAAATAACTCCTCTACTTCTTTAATAGATATATTTTTTAAAGCAGCATAAATATTAATTAAATTAGATATACCAGGTTTATTATCCTTATCATATCTAACTACCATTTCAGAATCAGTAGTAGCAGACATTATTTTCTTCCTAATATCTTTCTCACTATCAAGTAAGAATATTACTCCTTTTTTATTTTCAGCAGACTTACTCATCTTCTTATCTGGAGTTACTAAATCCATAATTTTAGTTCCACTCTCACTAATTAAACAGTCAGGTACAGTAAATGTATCACCATACTTTTTATTAAATCTAATCGCAATATCACGAGCTATTTCTACGTGTTGTTTTTGATCTATTCCAACTGGAACTAAATCTGCATCATAAAGTAGAATATCTGCAGCCATTAATACTGGATAAGTAAATAATCCTGCTGAGAAATTAGTACTTTTCTTACTCTTTTCTTTAAATTGATGCATACGTGATAATTCACCAAAATAAGTATGACACTCAAGTATCCATGATAAATTAGTATGATACTCATTTTCTGATTGAATAAATATTGTATTTTTCTTTGGATCCACACCACATGCTAAGTATAAAGCAATTAAATCACGAGTACTTTTTTTAATATTATTATCATCATTTAATACAGTTAATGAGTGCAAATCAGCAACAAATAAATATGAATCATAATCATCTTGATACTCAACCATTTGCTTAATGGCTCCAATATAATTACCTAGTGTAATGACACCAGTTGGTTGTAATCCTGTTAATAATCTTTTCATATTCACCTCTAACTTAACTTTTCTTTTATTGTTTTACTTACAAAACTCTTATCAGCTCTACCACTAATCTTTGGATTTAAATAAGCCATAATATTTTTCATATCCTTCATACTAGTTGGTTTAATCTCATTAAATGCCTCATCAATTAATTTAATAACCTCTTCTTCACTTAACTGTTCAGGCATATAAGTACTTAACACTTCTATTTCTTTTTCAGTCTTTTCTACTAAATCTATTCTATTTGCTTTTTCAAATTCTACTATTGATTCACGTCTAGTTTTAATTTGCTTAGATATTAGATTAATAATCTCAGTATCATCTAACTCACCCTTTTTATTAATCTCCTCTAATTGCATAGCTCCTTTAAGCATTCTTAATGTAGATAATCTTTCTTTATCCTTACTCTTCATAGCTTCTATAATATCTTTTAAAATTCTTTCTCTCATAATATCACCTTTCCTATTTATTATATATCTAAAAACGAACTAATATGAGCTGTTGAAAAATTCGTTTTTTCTATTATATCATTTAATATGTCAACAGTATCATCAATCATAACTAATTTTCTATCTTCTATATTAGGATACTTATCTTTTATTTTAAATAATACTTTAGTTTTATCTCTATTTTTATCTACAAAGTATACATTTTCATTTAATATATTATAATACTTATTTACAAAATCTCTTTTAAATTCTCCTTCATTATTTGAACCAACTGTAGTTACTACATATATTCTTTTCATATCTTTACTTGCTAAATACTTCTGCATTTTTTTAACAACTAAATTCTCATTATAAAAATTATATCCATTTTTATTTTCTTTATCCCAAGTTTCATCATCATAAATATAGTGATTATACTCTCCAAACTCTAGAAGTGCTAAAACACCGTCAACATCAAAAACTAAGATACTCTCATTATCATTTAATATATCCTTTATTTTACTTCTAACTATACTCATGTTACTCACCTTCTTTTTTTACCATTCAATTATATTTAAACCATCAAATCTTTCGCACCAACTTTTAACTTTTCTATCATACAAATCTTTAGAATTAGACTTATGTTTTATTGGTCTAATAGTTTTACTAAATATATCACTTAATCCATAAGGAGCATAAACTTTAATTTTATTATTTTCTTTAGTTATTCCAATTGCATGTACCGTTGCGATCCACTTACCTATTGCATCCTCTGAATTTTTATATTGATTAATATCTTTGTTCTCATTTTCCTTTTTCCATAAATGCATCCTTGCTTCATTATGAACATCAAACTCATAGTTTAAACCAATACCTTTAAAATGTTCAATTATTTTATTTTCTAAATCAAATTCAATATCCTTTGATAAATTATCAGAATCATAATATATGATATCTATATCTTTGATTTCAGAATTTAGTGGCTTATTATCATAGTAATTCCATATTGTTTGAAAAACAGATCCAGCCGCAATATAAAAATTTGGTAATTTTAACTCTTCTATATAATTTAAAATATTCATTAAATCACTATTTTGTTTTATTATCTCAATAAACTTTGCATTTTGTTCTTCAATAGTTTTATACCTCATCATAACTCCTTATAACTATACTTTTTAAATTCTTCTGTTTTCTCTTTCTAAGTAATCACTATCTTTATGTATATACTCTCCTAAATCTTTTAATTCCATTTGAATACCCTCCTATTTATTAAAATCTACCTAATAAATACATTATTATATTTTTTTTACATAATATATAGAATGAATTTTAAACTCTTTCTTTTTATAAAAATTAATTGCTGGAACATTATTTTCAAATGCATTAAGTTTTATAAACTTAGCGCCTTTCTTTTTTGAAAAATTACTAAATTCATTTATTAACATAGTGCCTATACCATTATTTCTATATTTTTCATCTACACATATATGATCGAGATATGATACTTTATCTTTATAATAAAGACTTTCTATTATGTAGCCATCAATCAAACCAACTACTTTATTATCAATTTCTGCTACTAAAAATATTTCTTTTCTAGATTTTATTCTTTTCTTAATTTTATTTTCCTGTTTTTCATCTACTTTATACTCATCTGTTAAATTATCATCAAAAACTTTCTCAACATCATATAACTGTTTATATAAATTAATTACACTATTATAATCTTTTATATTGACTTTTCTTATATTCAAATTTATCAACTCTTTCTATAATTGCTAAATAGAATTCATTTAATCATTTGCCTAATTATTTTATAATTTTTTCATATAACGTTTTATTTCTTTATTACTTACTTTTGAAATAATACTATTTTGATATTTAAAACCTAACTTATTAATAATCTTAGGACTAATTTCATTTTCAGAATAATGGCAAACAATTGCTTCTTCAATTCCATCTTCTTTTAATTTATCTAGCATCAATTCAGTAGTTTTTAAAGCATATCCTTTTTTTCTCTTTAAAGGTCTAATTCCACAAGCAATATGTCCAATCGTTTTCTTTCCAAGTGGTTTTAAATTATGTCTTATCTCACACATTCCTATTAAATCACTATCATCAAATATAAAATAAAAATCTGAACTTTCAAAATAATCAATATCATAATCGAAGATTTTACCTTTGCTATAATCTTCAACCACTTTTAATGTTGCATCAAAATTTAAATCATTAATTGAATTATTACAATCATATTCAATAATACATGGGACATATGGTCCACCGTATTGTTGCCACTCATTTATCATGTCTATATATTTATTTTTGTGTTCTAATAATGGTTTTACTAATCTTAACATATTGCTCTCCTTATAATTATATCTTTTTATTTATTGTATTAATATTAATTTCTAAATCAAATATTTTATATGAATCAATTTACTTTCTTATTATTTACTAAATCAGTATAATAAATAATTTCTTTATTTAACGATTTAGCAAATTCAATCTCACTTTTTGTACTACTACCTATATAATCATTAACATTTACAACTAAAATAGCATCAGATAATTTTATTCTCTCTTTATGCATTTTATCAAGTAGCAAGGCTTCTTCTTTAGTAAAATCATCTTTACTAGATTTTGAAGGATTATATATAGGAACTAACATGCAATTACCTTGTAATTCCATCTTTTCAGTTATTTCCATCATTTCTTTAACAAATTTTAAACTTCCACAAACTGTTATTATCTTCATTTATAACACAACCTTAATTCATAAATTAGTAACTATCACTTGATTTTAAATATTCCAATTTCATCTTCAATAAAGCCATTATTAATACAAAGGACTTTATACAGGCTATTTTTAGTTGCTCATATAGTTTTTCAGTATATTTTTCTAAATTACACTTAAATATAACTAACAATTTATACACCAGCTCATATATATTATACAAAAAAATTGACCTAACTGCTAGTTTATTTACCAATTAATTCTAAATATTCAATATTATACCTATTATAACACCATTGACATGGCAAATAATAATATATAAATTACTTAAATTAATGTTTCAGATGATTAGATGTGTGCTACAATAGGTAATTAAGAACTTTATTCAAATTGTGGAAAGGACGTGATTTATGAATAAAGATATGATAAAATCCGAAATAAAGGTTAATGATAGAAAGATTAATGTGTTAAGAATCGATAATAAAGATTATATATCATTAACTGATTTAGCGCGTTATGCAGATAGCGAAGAACCTAGACTTCCTATAAGAGATTGGATGAGAAATAAAGATGTTATTTCATACTTGGGCTTATGGGAACAACTTAATAACGAAAATTTTAAAGGGGGCGAATTCGACACGTTTAAAAATGAAGCAGGAAGTAATAAGTTTAAAATGTCTCCACAAAAATGGATTAGAGAAACAAATGCTATTGGTATAATTTCCAAATCCGGTAGATATGATGGTGGAACATTTGCTCATCCTGATATTGCATTTGAATTTGCAAGTTGGCTTTCTCCTGAATTCAAATTATATGTTATCCAGGAATTTCAGAGATTAAAGAAAAATGAGGCATATCAAAATAAAATTGATTGGCATGCAAATAGAGTCTTAGCTAAAGCTAATTATCTAGTTCATACTGATGCTATTAAAAACTTTATTGTTCCTACACTAACAGAAAAACAGAAAAAATTTGTATATGCAAGTGAAGCTGATGTTTTAAATGTTGCTTTATTTGGTATGACTGCTAAGGAATGGAGAACAAATAATCCTGATATTGCTGATAAAGGTAACATTAGAGATTATACTGATTTATTACATTTGGTAATACTTAATAACTTAGAAAATATTAATGCTGAGTTAATAGAAATAGGAATGGCACAATCTGAAAGGCTTATAAAGTTAAATAGGATGGCAAAACGACAAATGGAATTATTAAAGAATAATAAGTCCTTTAATAATCTTGAGTATATTGAACACAAAGTTAATAAAAGAGAAATGTTAACATTACAATAAAAAAGTGATCTTCATTAATTCACTTTTTTATATTTGTTTAAAACCTTTGTAGCCCAAATTCTAAAATTAGTTGCTCTTTTAGAATTAACTAATAACTACTGCAATAATCACATTCAAATTATATATTTTTACAGTTTTGTCTGAATTTGCAACGTCGGTTTTTTCGACATTGCTTTTTTCATCTAACTCTCCACTTCTAATAATATTATTAATATGCTGTGTAATAGTACTTCTCGCAACACCAAATAATTCTGCAATTAAGTTTTGTGTTAACCAAATATCATTATTAATCAATAGTACATTTACTTTAACATCATTGTTATCATTCTTATATATATATTAGAAAATCTTTTACATTTGATTTTAATACATCCATCAGTAATCATCCCCCAAATAACTTAAAAGAGAAAGTTAATAACGATTTCTTTCTCTTTTTCTTGTATTCTTAATTCCTTCAGCTTTCTTTTCTCTTCTTCTAACTCCTGGTTTCTTATAACCTTCGTTTTTCTCACGAACTTTTTTAAGGAGGCCTTCTCTGGCATTTTTACGACGCATGTTACGTAGTGCGCCATCAACGTCACCATTTCTTACTAATACCTTATCCATTAAAATCCCTCCTTTCACAAACTAGAAGTATTATAACAAAAAAGGACTAATAATACAAGAAAAATCTATTTTTTTCGCAAAAATTGTTATTTTGTAAGTGTTTGCTTAATATTACCAAAGTTAACCTCAATAGTTTTTTCATCTTTAACACTCAAATTTAGTGTCTCAGAATAACTTCCTGTTATAGTAACATTAGAACCACTTACTTTATATGTACCTGATCCTGTAGTTAGTTCTAAAGTATCGCTATTGCACTCATATAATTCATAAGTTGCAGTCTTATCTTTATTAAGAGTAACCTTAGAATCTTTAGAATAATCACCACAACTAATACTTAATGTATAACTAACATCTTCATTTCCTATATAACTTTCTTCTACTTTTTTACTTGTTGTTTTCTTTTTACTACAACCACATCCACATAATACTAAACATAGCATTATTACAATTATATATTTTTTCAAAATATCATCTCCCACTATTTATAACTCCAAGAAAAGTGCACCAAAGTCTCTTTTTCTTTTTTCTAATGCTTCCTTATTTCTCTTATTATCAAGTAATAATCTACCTACTTTATATCTATACACTCTACTAGAATAACTACTATTATTCTTTAATAATTCATAATCTACTTTTATATAAACATTTAAAAACTTCTCTTTAATACCTTTCCTAATAATAGTAATATTACTCATCATACTACTATCATCTATAATATCAATAACTACACTACCATCACTCATATTAATAATAGGTACACTAGATATAATCTTCTGATTATCTTGTAAATAATAATACTTATTATCTCTAAAACCTATAGTAATTATCATAGTCTTATTAATAATATCAATTAGTTTTCTTACCTCATCAATATTGCATGACTTATACTTATAAGCAACATATCCATATAAATATGGAAGTAATTTATGTATCTCTCTACTTTTATAACTAATTTTTATATTATAATTACCATTATTCTTAAGTATATTATCTAACTGTTCTAATAATTTACACGTAAACTTACTATTAACCTTAGTATTTCTACTAAATGGTACTCTATACTCTTCTTCATATATAAGATTTAAACAATTAAGAGCCTGCAGTTTTACCCAACATATATAATCAGTATCTTTATTAATTACCTTACCACTATATAAGTATTCATAGTCTCCTGATACATTAACTGCTTCATATCTATAATAATTATCATAATCAAACACAAGTTCAATATCAGCTTTTAAATACTTTAATATATTATCATTAGTTAAAATTGAATACAACGATACACTAGCTATATAATACATATTCTTATCTATATAATTATCTGCAGATTCATACATACTATTAACAAAGTTTTGAAAATCAATCGCATCATAAGCTTTTACTCTTTGTTTTAATATACACTCTTCTATATATTCATTAAGTAATCTAGCAATACCTCTATTATAACTATAACCATTAAACTCTTTAGATACACCAATACTACCTAGTTTTGCCATAAAAGGATTAAGAACCCCTAAGCAATTACTAAAATTATCATTACTATAATTAATTAGACTTAATGCATCTTCCTTATTATATACAGTTACTATTAGATTATCACTACGATTAAACATCGATATTCTTGATGAAAAACTAATCCTATTACTTAATAAGTGTTTATATATATAAGGTATTACTTTAACTAATTTATCTCCTTTAACAGGAATAATTATATTAATACCCTCTATATTACTAGGAATACTATCTTCATTAAAATATACATTAATTAAGTGATAACCACCATTAATCGCACTTAAGAATTTAATATTAACTTCTCTATTTCTACTAGTAAAATAAGCTTCATACTTCTTTATACTAGTAATAACTGATTTAACTATTTTATCAACTTGTAAAGTATTATCAATACCTTTATTATCTACTTTATAAGTACATAGTATATCTATTATTTCAGCCTTAGTTGGAGGTTCTAATACAGTTTTAGAATTAACATATTTCTTAAATACTTCAAGTACATTATTTATATCATACATACTATTCACCTAAATAATAATCAGAGATATCTTTTTCTTCTTTATTAATTTCATAAAGTATCTCTAACTCTTCTGTTTCTCCTGGTAATATTAATTCTTCCATATTTAAAACCTCAATTCTAAAATCAATTATACACTAAAAATATACATTTAACAATAATTTATTTCAATAATAGTACAATAAATGACCACTTATTAGTGATCATTTATTCATTATAATTTTTCATAATATTTATATCTTTTCTTAAGTTCAGTTAAACATTTATCATATAGTTCTTGATTTTTACTTATTAGATTAAATCTAGTTTGACTATCAACAAACTTACGATATTTATCAAAGTCTACATTCTTACTATCAAACTTATATCCCTCTATTGGATGATATCTAAATGTTGGAAAGTATCCCGATTCTAATGCGAGTTTCTCTATTTCATAACTATTAGTCATGCCACCCTTTATTCCATGTGAAATACATACTGAATATGCAATAACTATACTAGGTCCATTATATTCACTAGCTTCTTTTAATGCACGTATTACTTGATTAGGATTAGCCATAGAAACTTGCGCAACATAACAGTTAGGTATACTCATACACATACGTGCAAGATCTTTTTTATTTGTTTTCTTACCAGTATCAGCAAACTCTGCAAGTGTACCTAAGTTAGTTGATTTACTTGCCTGTCCTCCAGTATTAGAATATACTTCAGTGTCAAGCACAAGTATATTTATATCATCTCCTGTTGCAAGGACATGGTCTATTCCGCCATAACCAATATCATAAGCCCAGCCATCTCCTCCAACACACCATACTGATTTTTTTACAATATATTCTTTTATACTCTTTAATTCATTTGGTATGTTGCTAGTTAAGTTATCAAATACATATTTAGTAGTTTCATAATCATCATAGTTATCTAGCCATTTTTTAAATAACTCTTTATTCTCATTATCCATATTATCTTCCATAATATGTTTAATTCTATTTCTAATTTTATTGATAGATACACTCATTCCATATCCGTATTCAGCATTATCTTCAAATAAACTACTTGCCCAAGGAACATTATAAGGCATACTTGGTACTATTCCACCATATATACTAGAACATCCTGTTGCATTACTTATAATTAAATTATCAAATAATTGTGTAAGTAATTTCAAATATGCAGTCTCACCACATCCTTGACATGAACCTGGGTATTTAAACTTAGGAGGAATAAACTGACTACCTTTTAATGTATATTTATTATACTCTTTAACACTTACATTACTCTCTAAGTAATCAAATACTTTTTGATAATGATTAGTAATTATATCACTAGTACTAGCAAGTGCTTTTATACCTTTTAATCCAGGACATACACTTACACATCTCATACATCCAGTGCAGTTATTAAGTGAGAATGCAAGCGCAAAATATCCCTTCTTATCTAGTGAAGGCATTAGGTAATCTTTTATATAATCAGGTGCTTTATTATATTCTTCTTCATTTAATACAAATGGTCTAATTACGCCATGCGGACAAACTATACTACACTGATTACAGTTAATACAATTCTCTTTAATCCAAGATGGTGCTATTTCTAAATTACTATTAGAGTTACTTACCGCACCCTTAAATGAACCATCGCGAACAGAAATAAACTCAGATACAGGTATACTATTACCTTCTCTTTTCATTATCTTATCATAGAAACTATCTAATTTAATATCATCTGTTTTCTCATTATTAATAGTTATTCTTTTAATATAATCTGGTACTAAACTAATTGCTTTAATATTAGCTTCTATTACTTCACTACCTTTTTTCTTAAACTTAGTTTTAATATCATCTATTAAATATTTAAACATAGTCTCTTTATCTAAAAAGTTAGTAAGTGTAATAATACATGACTCCATAATCATACTTATTTTGTCTCTTAAGTTAACTTCAAATGCAATCTTATAAGCATTAATTGTATATACCTTAATATTTCTTTTTATAAATAATTCTTTAATACTACTAGCCATATAACTATTTAGCTCTTCTTCATCTTTAATAGTATTAATTATACATATACCATTTTCTTTAATATCTTTAACTAAGTTAAAATCTCTTAAATAATTATCTTTACTAATAACAAGTAAACTAGGATTATCTACATAGTAAGTCTTTCTAATTACATCATCACTTACTCTTAAATGAGATACAGTAACTCCACCTGATTTTTTAGAATCATATTGGAAATAGCCCTGTACATATTTATCAGTATTATTACCAATTAGTTTAATTAATGATTTAGATGCACTAACCATACCATCAGACCCGTAACCATATATTAGTATATCTTTAGTATCATCTATTACTGTATCTATTTTATCTAATGATAAATGAGTAACATCATCTGTTATACCTACTGTAAAATTATTAATTGGATTATCTAGCATATTATATATTGCAGCAATATCTGAAGGTGTAGTATTCTTAGAAGATAAGCCATATCTACCGCCTACTATATTAATAGATTTATCTTTTAAAGCTGATACTATATCTAAATATAAAGGTTCACCAATACTACCATGTTCTTTAGTTCTATCAAGTACCGCAATACTTTTAACACTACTAGGTAATACATTAAGTAAATGTTTTACACTAAAAGGACGATATAGATGTACTTCAATTAAGCCTACACTGTTGTCTACTCTATCTATATATTCTTTAATAGTTTCACATACTGAACCCATTGCGACTATTACTTTAGTTGCAGACTCACTACCATAATAATTAAATGGTTTATAATAAGCTCCTACTTTACTACCTACTTCTTTCATATAGTATGCAACTATATCTGCAACTTTATCATAATCATTATTCTTAGCTTCTACACTTTGAAAATATATATCATCATTCTGATTAGTTCCTACAGTTTTAACTCTATCTACTAGACTTCTTTTTCTAAACTTATCAATAGCTTCATAATCAATTAAATCTTTATAATCATCACGTTCTAATATTTTTATTTTATTTATCTCATGACTAGTTCTAAACCCATCAAAGAAATGCATAAAGGGGATACTTGATTTAATACTAGCTAGATGGGCAACAGATGATAAGAGTGCAGCATCTTGTACTGAAGATGATGCAAGCATTGAAAACCCTGTAGAACGTGCTGCATAAATATCAGCATGATCGCCAAATATACTTAGAGCATGAGTTGATAGACTACGTGCCGCTACATGTATTACACCAGGTAGCATCTCTCCTGCTATCTTATACATATTTGGAATCATTAATAATAATCCCTGCGATGCAGTATAAGTAGTAGCCAAAACACCACTTTGTAAGGCGCCATGAATAAATCCTGCCGCCCCTGCTTCAGATTCCATTTCTACTAACTTAACTGTATCACCAAAAATATTCTTTTCTCCCCTATTAGATAATACTTCCGTATTTTCTGCCATCGGACTAGATGGCGTTATTGGATATATTCCCGATACCTCTGTAAAATAATAAGAAGAAGTACTTGCTGCTTCATTTCCATCAATAGTAACTATTTTCATAATCAACCTCTTTCTTAATATCTATTATACACTTAAATCTAAAAAAAAAGAAGACTACTTCTTCTTAAATTTGATAAATGTAATAACTCCAACAGCTAATACTATAATTCCAATAATTATAAGAACAATATTTTTACTAGAAAGTGTGTTAGGTACTACAACACTTAATGAATTATTTAAATTAGTATTCATATAAGTAACAACATTACTATTATCAACATTAGTTTCAATATCAACTTCTATATTATTAGATTCAGTATCACCACTTACTGTATCTTCTATTTCTTCAACATTAGTAATCTTAGGAGCAATCTCTTTTTTATTTAACGTAACAACCGGCCTTACTGTTCCTATTGAAACATTAGGAATACCTCGCGTTATAAAACTATAGCCATCATCTGCAATCGTAATTTCACAATAGTTTTGACCGTTATCAATATATACATAACTTGGTATCATTGTAAGCATCCCTTTTGTATTTTCATTAGACATAAACTCCGGAGTATCATTGCCTGCTTTAAAATTATCTTTCCCAGTTGTATTTGCTTGAATACTAATATAACCTAAATCAGTTAAATCATCTGAACCTATTAATCTAGAACTATATCCGTTTTCATCTATTGCAGTATCACTAACATTTATTGTACCTAATAACCAGTTATCTACAATATGTTTTACATTCGATACATCATTATTTTGACTACAACCTGAATAATCCAATGAATTATTACTACTATTATAGTAACACTTATCAGTAGATAAATATGCAACTTTATTAAATCCATTATCAAATATAACTGTACCGGGAGTTAAAATATTACCATTATAACTATATATATAATTATTAATATATCCTTCTCCATATGTTTCTAATTCATATTTTGTTAGAGGTTCATCCTTTAAAAGAGTAACAGTACTATCAGATTCACTACTATTCTTAATTACATAAAACTTTGTATCATTATAATTAATAATATCTCCTATTTTATATTCTCTTACAGCATTATTATGATATTCATTAAATGAAACCTTACTTACTGAATTCTTCTTTAATTTAATTGTTGGTCTTACTGAACCATTGTCGTTAACGCCAACAGACATTAACCTACTATAAGAATTGCCATTAGAATATCTACTAGTATATAAAGCATATATATTATTGTAGCAAGATGTAACAATACCACTATAATAAAGACATTTCTCATGCGCAGTCATTGTCCAACTATTATAATTTAGTAAATATAACCATTTTGGTTCATCATTTAAATAGTATTCAAGTGATTTTTTAGAAATATCAATATTAGAATCGAAATAGGCTATTTCATCAATATTTAACAATCTAGAATTATAACCATCTTCAAAAGCAACTATATCATCAACATTAATACTAGCTTGTGTTCAGTCATCTACTACTGTTTTGACATTAGATAGATTATAATCATTTTTGCAATCGCTACTAATGGTACTATTACAAGTAGAACTATAATAAAATGCCATATTCCCATATGCTTGCTTATCATCTGATTTATCATACTCTATATTACCATTGCTGACTCTCATATAAGCTTTATTATCAGTATACTTATTTATTTCTTCATGTGATAAAGGTACCATCTTTAATAACTGTACACTTTCTTCAGTTGAATCACTATCAAATAATACATAAAAAGCAATATCATTATATCTAACTAAATCTCCACTTTTATATTCTTCATATTCTTCTGCATTTATATAAGATATGAAAACAAAGTTTATAACAATAATTATAAGTATACTAACTATCTTTTTCATTTTTACCTCGCTTAATAATATATATGTAGATAGTAGTACAAGTACCAACTAAAATAATACCTAGTGTAATAGATAGTATTGATGCTTTAGTAAATGTATCAGGCACGCTTACAACAACATTATTTTTTCTAGTCGTATCGAAATTAGATTTTATATTTCTAGTCGAAGAATTACTATTTACATTTTCTTTATTATTACTATTTGTTTCTGAATTATTACCAGGAGAAATTTCTTTTTTTTCTAAGGCCTTTTTTCTAAGTAAAACAACCGGTCTTATTGTATGAGGCACATCATAAATTCCACCATATTCAATTTGAAAGCTACCATCATTAGCAATATACATAACACCATTTAAATTTCCACCATTATTTACCTTATCAATTTCAGTCATTGTCCAATAAGCGTAATTATTATTATAAAACCATTCTTGATTCGTATCAGTAACTGGTCTATAACCATATCCACGTAAGCTCTCATTATATAATGTATAATTAAAATATTCTAATATTTCTTCTTTGGTAATCAATCTATAATTATATCCTAACTCATCCTTCCACACATCATTTATATTAAAATTATCTTCTCCCCAAGAATCAACTATGTATTTAACCTCTGAAGATACATAATCAGACTTACAATCAACAAATAAATTACCATTAAAACTACCATTAACTATTCCACATAGTGCACTTGAATAATAAACAACACTGCCATAACCATTTATGTTTATTACTTGATTTTGATTAGAAGAGGTAAATCTATTTATATGACCCACTCCATATTTTTCAACCTCTGAAACAGTTAATGGTTCTTTTTTTAGAAGTGTTAAAACATTAGAAGATGAATCACTATCATATAAAACATAAAAATCCATTCCATTATAACTAACTACATCTCCTTGATTATAAGATGTATATGCTTTTACACCAAATAAAAATATGAAATAAGTAAATAAACATAATAATACTTTCTTTGCCATAATTATCAATCCTTTGGTAATTTATAATATAAAATTATAAAAATAACAATAAAAATGTAGACATTTGATGATTATTTATAGTATACTTAATATAGTAAAGGAGGATGTTTGATGGAATTCATTAAGAAAAATCGCATGTGGATTACACTTGGTGGATTAGCGCTTGCAATCATTGCATGTTTTATGCCATTTGCTAAAGCATCAGTATTTGGATACTCACAAACTATCAACTATGTTGATGGTGGAAGAGATGGAATTATTGTTATAATTGCTGCTGCAGTTGCTGGTGTACTAGTTTTCTTAAAAAAAGAAAAATTTAGTGTAATACCATCTGGAATTGGCGCAATAGTAACAATATATGATATCATTAATGTTACTAAAGTTACTGGTGGATCATCTTTTGGTGGCGTATCAATATCTATTGGTGCAATTCTTATTCTTGTTGGTTTAATAATTGCAATTGTAATGCCTTTTATTCCGCAAGATAAATAGTATATTAAAAGATATAAAGTTTTAAGCCTTATATCTTTTATTTTGCAATCTTTTCTTCTAATAATTTCTTATATTCATCTTCTAAGAAGTATATTTCTTTACTACTCATAAATAATATTACTGCATTATCAAATTCAAGTAATTTATCAGCCATACCACGTTCAATATAATCACCATTATCAAGTTTATCAATTATCGTATAAGGTGTAATACCAGGATAATCTTCAGGATTTTCTCTATCATAGTTTATATCCATTACAAATGCTTTATCTGCTAAATTAAGACTACTAGCAAATTCTTTTGCAAACTCCTCTACACGAGAAAATGTATGTGCTTTAAATACAGCTATTATTTTTTTATCAGGATACTTTTGACGAGCTGCCTTAATTGTAACCTTAACTTCTGCTGGATGATGAGCATAGTCATCAATAATTACATTATTTCCAATAAATTCTTCTTTAAATCTTCTTTCCGCACCTTTAAATGTTTTTAAAGATTTCGCAACTTCGCGCGCATTCATTCTCTCATAATGACATACCGCAATTACAGCTAGCGCATTAAGAAGCATATGTTTCCCAAATAATGGTAAATCGAAATGCCCATAGAATTCATCTTCAATAATTACATCAAATTCAGTTCCATCATTTCTATATTCAACATTAATCGCCTTAATATCATTATCTTCATCAAGTCCGTAATAGTAAATTGATGGAGTTACTTCAAGCGAGTGAGTATACTGATCATCACCACAAGCTATAACCATTTTATCAGCTTTATTAGCAAACTCCTCATAAGCACTAATCATATCATCAATATCTTTATAATAATCAGTATGATCTAAATCAATATTAGTAATAATTACATATTCTGGATCATAGTGTAAAAAATGACGTCTATATTCACAAGATTCTAAAATAAATCTTTTAGAATCTTTAGTACCATGACCTCTACCATCACCAATTAAATAATTACAATTATCTAAATCCATATAAATATGAGATAACATCGATGTAGTTGTAGTTTTGCCATGACATCCTGAGATACATATTGTATCAAATGTTTTAGTTAGTTTACCTAACATTTCCTCATATTCATATATCTTTAAATCTAATTCTTTAGCTTTGATTAATTCTGGATGGGTATCTAACTTTAAAGCAGGAGAATATACAACAATCGTATCTTTATCCATCGCATCATTTTCTTCACTATATATTTTTATACCACGTTCAACTAACTTATCTTCTGTAAATCTATGCTCTTTTGCATCATCATAACCTACAACTTCAAAACCTAAGTCTGTTAGTAGGAGTGCAAGAGCGCTCATACCAGTCCCTTTTATTCCAGCTAAATAATATTTCATATTATTACTTCCTTTCCGAATACTTCTTCTTTATTATATAATAAAACAATATAGATACGCAAGTAATATAATTACCTCGCTATAAAATTAATTAAATAAGGTCCTAATACAAGCAGTAATATAAGTGGTACTATAAATAATACCGATACTATACTAATCTTATTAGGTATTTTATTTATTTGACCTTTAATATCTAATATTTGTTTTTCTCTTAAATAATCTACTTGATTATTCATGGTATCTATTATACTATTACCAAAATAATTAGTCTGCATAATATTCATAATAATATTATTTATATTTTCTGAAGGTATACGTGTTTGCATATCTCCTAGCGCTTCTATTAATGATTTACCTACTTTAACTTCATTTAAACAATCTTCAAATTCACTTGATAATTCACTATGTACATTTTTACATGTTAACTCTAAACTATTTTGTAAGTTTTTACCTGATTCTAAAGTAAGAGTTAATACTTCAAAATAATATAAAGCTTCTCTATCTAATTTCTGTTCTCTAATTTTAAGTTTTCTTGTAATAAATATATGATAAAATGCCATATAATATAATATTACAAAAAGTGGTAATAATAAATAAGATATATGAGTAAAGAATATTAAGAAGAGTGTAAATAGAATTGTAGTAAATACCCTAGCATTAATAAAACCTACTGCATCCCATCTAGTTTTACCAAGCATTTTTATCTTTTTATCAATATTTTCTATATCCTTTTTTAAATATATTTTTTCCATTATATTATGCATATAATCACATCCTTATTTTTTTATCTTGTTTCTATTATGTATCAATATAATAGTACTAATTGATACTAATGTAACCCCTAAAAATATAAATACTATTGATACCTTCTGCATTGTATTTGGCACTTTAACTATATCTACTATATCTTTTCTTTCATTAGTAATATTTTTATTTTCATTCTGTTTTGTATTGTTTTTTTCAGTATTGTCATCTATAATCATTTCTTCTTTTTCAATTGCGCTTTTTTTCAAATTTATAACTGGACGAACACCAGCTTTTGCAACCACTTCAAGAGAATATAAGTTGTTATGACCTAAAAAATAATAAACACGTCCATTACCAGAACTTATTTTTGACCAATAGTAAGCAATATTCACCCAATTATAAATACCAGAACCTATATATTGACCAAAATCATTCTTTTCATATCCCAAATTTTCTAAATCACTATGTGTTAACAATCTTACTTTATATCCATCACTATCACTTACTAAATATTCAAGATTTAATTCATTAGATGCCCAAGCATCTACTATATGTTTTACATCACTTTCACGATAGTCACTTATGCATCCGGAAGTTACCCAAGAACCATTTATAAAGCCACAAGTTTCAGAGGTATAATATGCAACACCACCAGCATACTCATCAACAGTATGTCCTTCTTCAATATATCCATGCATGTTTTTTGCAGTTCCTTGCGATTCGTCTGTATATCTATTAATATAATTATGTTCTGCATCAATTTTACCCTATTTATTTATTTCTCCTACTGTTAATAATTTTTCCTTTAACAAGATTATACTATCTTCATCACTACTACTATCTTTTATTACATAGAACTTAATATTATTATATGTAACCTCATCACCGATACTATAACTTTTATATGCATATGTAATCCCACTAAACACAAATACACAAATTACTAATAATACACCATAACTTAAATATCTTAATCTATTCATATTACATCCTTACCTTCATTATCTTTCTAACTATTATTATATAAGTTACATATAGTATAGCTATTACTCCTATTATAATAAATCCTAGTGGATGTGTAAATAAAGGCGCATAATAGTCTTTATTAATAAAACTTATTACTACAACAAATAGTACTGGCATAATTGTAAGTCCATACATAATAATTCTAGAACTACCTGTTAAAGATTTTAATTCTAAATTAAGTTTCTGTCTATTAAATAATGTTTTTTCAATAGATGTAAATACTTTAATGATATTACCACCTGTTTTATTTAAAACAGATAAACTACTAGTTAGATAAGCTGCTTCTTCTAGTTTAATTCTTTTAGCAAACCTATCAAATACTACTTCAATGTCTAGTCCAAATGATAACTCTAAACTCATTTTCTTAAATTCATCTGAAATAGCTCCATCTAATTGTTCTGCAACAATACCTATTGTTTGAGTAATACTTCTACCTGATTTAAAACAGTTATTCATAATTATTATTGCCTGAAGTAAATCTTTTTCTATCTTCTTACGGTATTTATGATACTTATATGCATATATTATATCTAATATAAAGTATCCGATAATCATTGGTATAACTAGTTCAAATATATTAAGTATTCTAAAACGTAGAGTTTGTATTATTATTGATGCAATTAGAAATACTAAAGATGTTATTATTTTCATTGATATAAAATCCATTGCAGTGAATCCATTATTACTAAATGCATCTACATACTTTTGATACTTATGACTACTCTTCCTTGCATAATCAAATCTATCTAGTGATTCACTAATACGAGATACAAAACTAAACATTTTTAAAGATATCTTATCAAATATAGATTTAGTATTATCTTTTAAAGGATTAACTGTATATTTAACAAATCTTTTCTCTAATAATACTATTCTATTTAATACAAGTAAGAATATTAATAATCCTACTAGACCTAATATAAGTAATACTTGATTAAAATTAAGTAAATAATCCTGATATGTAACATTTATATTAATATCTTTAGTAGCAGTATTACCTGCAGCATCTACTACTGTATACGTTAATTTCTTAGTTCCAAAAGAATTTAGATTAAGTTTATCTTTATTAGTAGTAATACTCTTAGTAATATCACCATCTATATTATCAGTTGCTTTAACACTCTTTAATACATCAATATTCTCTCCTGGTGAGATAGTATAATTATAGTTTCTTACTTCAATAGTAGGAGCTTCTTTATCTATTTTATATACACCACTATCTAGATTATATTCTCCTTTTAAAGTAGTAGCTTTAATACTAATCTTATACTCACCTGTTTTATCTAATTTAATATTAGAATTATCACTATTATCTACTTTAATATTTTTATATACTACATTATCTTTATATATAGTATATTCATAATTAGTTACAAACGTATTTGGAACATAAGTAACTATGATATCCTTATTAGTTAGACTACTTTCCATTATACTAAGTGTTCCAACTTCATTCATAACATCACATCCTTTTTATCTTTTTTTATTTCTAAATCTATATAGAACAAATACACTTATACTAGCAGTTATAAATCCTAATATGATTAATAGAATTGAACTACTCATATATGTATTAGCTACTTTTACTGTTGACTTAGACTCATTTGTTTTATCTTCAACATTTTCTTTTGTATCAACTTTAGTTTCATTAGTACCTTTTACATTTTTATCATCTACTGTTTCATTATCTTCAACAATACTCTCATCTACATCACCTAATACAGTTTTTGAAAGTGTTATAACTGGGCGAACAGTATCAGAGTATCCAAAGTGACAACAATGAGCAGTTCCAAGACTTCCATCAACATAAACATACCAAACTTGAACTGATGAATCATTATTTCTACTCATTGTCCAATAATAATAATTTTCATTATAAACCCAACTTGGTGTATATTCTGCATCATATTTCCAATATGATGCATTCCAAGATGCATGATTATATCCTAAATTATTTATTAATTCATCATAGGCAATTAATCTTGCTTCGGTTGCTGCTGGAACATTTACGCTTTTCCAAGCATCTACTACATATTTAACTTCAGACTCTTCGTAATCTGTTATACATCCATCATTTACCCATCTGCCATTTACATATCCACAAGTTTCTGATGTGTAATATGCCATACCACCATAGCCATTATTATCATATGCAGTTCCTGCTGATGAAGCAGTATATCTATTTACATGACCAACTCCATATTGATTAACCTCATCTACAGTAAGTGGTTCAGCCTTTAACATTGTAACATTATCTTCATCTTTACTACTATCTTTTATAACATAAAATTTTATACCATTATATGTAATTTCATCACCTATTTTATATTCTGTATAGGCGTTGATTCTATCAATACCTATACAGAGTGTAAGGAATACTAATATGTATAATATCTTTTTCATTCTTTAACACATCCACTCGATTAACTATTTTATACTTTTATTTCTAAATCTATATAGTACAAATACACTTATACTTGCAATTATAAATCCTAATATAATTATTATAATTGAACTACTCATATATGTATTAGCTACTTTTACTATTGTTTTAGATTCATTAGATTTATTATCATCTATATTATCCTTTGCATCTATTTTAGTATCTTCTTTCTCTATATCATCTACAATACTTTCATCTATATCGCCTAATGCAGTTTTTTTAAGTGTTATAACTGGGCGAACAGTACCACCAGCAAGTTCGACGCTTTTGGGGCCAAGAATGCCACTATTGTTAACATCCCAAACGTGAGTCTGCAAATCATTCAATGAACTCATTGTCCAATAAGTATAATTGCTATTATATACCCATGGCAGAACATTCTCATTTACCGGAACATATTTGCATCCACCACCACAGTCTTGCTCCTCACCATAATTAAAATTTTTTAATTCATCTATTGTTATTAGTCTTGCCTCGATTGCTGTAGGAGATTTTGAAGTTTTCCATGCATCTACCACATATTTTACTTCTGAGGATGCATAATCACTTCTACAACCACTTATATCTCCATATCCTGTACATGTTGCACTTGAATAATATTGCATACCTCCATAACCATTATTATCATATGCAGTTTGATAATAACTTGCTGTTGTATAATTTGTTAAATACATATTTACATGGTTATTTGCTGTTCCGACTCCTCCATACAAATTAACTTCTTCTACACTTAGCGGTTCTGCTTTTAGCATAGTGACACTGTTGTCATCACTACTACTATTTTTTTATTACATAGAAATCCATGTCGTTATACGAAACTACATCTCCTATTTTATATTCTGTATAAGCATTTATTTTATCTATACATAACATAAATATAATTAATACTAATATATACACTATCTTTTTCATAATCACTTACCAAATATATTCTTAATATCTTTAATACCTTTAGACTCTAATTTACTTATAATTTTAGGAGTTTTATGTGTTTTAAATGAACCTGATACTTCTCCTTCATCAGTAATACCTTTTTGATCAAATGAGAATATTTCATTAAGTTTAATGTCTTCTCCATCAAATCCAACTACTTCACAAATACTTGTAATCTTTCTTTTACCATCTGTAAGTCTTGATATATTTACAACTATATTAATTGCATTTACTATATACTCTCTTATAGCTGCAACAGGGATTTCCATACCAGCCATTAAAACTAATGTTTCAAGCCTATTTAATGCATCAGCAGGGCTATTAGCATGCATTGTAGTAAGTGAGCCAGAATGTCCTGTATTCATAGCTTGCAACATATCAAATGCTTCTTTACCACGTACTTCTCCTACTATTATTCTATCAGGTCTCATACGAAGTGAGTTAATAACTAAGTCTCTTATAGTTACTTCTCCTTCTCCTTCATAGTTAGTCATACGTGTTTCAAGCGATATAACGTGATTCTGATGTAATTTTAATTCTGCTGCATCTTCTATTGTAATAATTCTTTCATCATCATCAATAAATGAGGATAGTACATTTAAAAGTGTAGTTTTACCTCCACCAGTACCTCCACAAACTATAATATTCATTCTCGCTTTAACACATGCTTGTAAGAATAATGCCATATCATTAGTAAGTGCTCCACTTCTTAAAAAGTCATCAATATTAGCTAAGTCTGGTTTGAACTTACGAATAGTTAGAACTGGTCCTTTTAATGATAATGGAGGAATTACTGCATTCAAACGAGATCCATCAGTTAAACGTGCATCTACCATAGGAGAAGATGTATCTATAGTTCTTCCTATTGGTTGAATTAATCTTTGAATAGTTCTTATAATATGTGAATCATTAATAAATGATATACTATCATCTTTAACTACCTTACCATCTAATTCTATATATATTTCATCTTTACCATTAACCATAATCTCTGTTATAGATTTATCTTTTAATAGTTCAGTAATAGGTCCGTACCCATTAACTTCATTCTCTATTAAATTATAGATATAACTTCTCTCTTCTACATTTAAGTCATATCCTTTTAAAGAGTTTTCTATCTCTTTTTTAATGAATTGTTCTATATCAGCTTGACTATTAATATTATCATCTATTAAATTTTGTATTATTTTACTTCTAAGTAAATCTAATAATTCTTTATTTTTAAACCTATCATAATCAGTTACTTCAATAAATTCTTCGTTATTATTACTTATATTAAATTCATCTACAAAGTTTCTTGATTCCATATCGCACCTACTTTATTAAGTCCTCGGCAATAGTATTAAGTGTTTTCATACTCTTACCTTTTTGTTTATTTAGCATATCAAATATTTTACCATCTACTATATATTTATCTATATCTTTATTAAAGTAATCACTAGATATTACATAATCTATATTATCTTTAATTAATGATTTAATATCAAACTTATTAAATATAGTCTTACCCTTGTCTCTTGCTTCATATAATACTATTTTATAGTTTTCAAGATGCATATCAGAAAATATTGATATCATCGTTCTCATGTTTTTTAAATTCATACTATTGTTATTAATTAGATATACTATCTCACTACTATGATCCATTGTAACTAGATTAACCTCATTTAATACATGAGATGTATCTACTAATACTACATCATATATAGATGCTACTCTATTAAATAATAGATTTAAATAATTACCTCTAACTTTACCTGCGTATCTAGGATCCGTAGGAGCAGAAATAAAATCTATATTATCATCATAATGAGTTATATAATCCCCAATCTCATAGAAATTATTATTAGTAATATCTTCAAATAATACATAAACATCCTTTTTACTTTCAACATTAAGTATTGCTTCTATATCACCTGAATATAAATCATTATCAATAATTAATACTTTCTTATTCATATTCTTATATACATTAGCAAGTCCAAGTAAGAATGTAGTTTTACCGACCCCACCTTTTACTGAAGTTATAGTTATAATTTTACCCTTTGTAATTGCCATATTATCTCTCCTTATTTATAGTAACTTTGCCATCACTAATATTAGCATAATAACTACTAGTAATATCCCTATTAGTAATATTTATTAATCCTTTATATTTAACTTTTACAGTAGCTTTAGCATAACTATTATCTATATCAACGTCAATTGATACACTATCTACATTTTTTAAATTATCCATTATTAAACTCTTCATAGTATCTTTTATATTAGTTTTATCTAGATTATTAATCCCGTATTTAACACTATTTCTAACTGTATTGTTTACACGTCTACTTTCTATATTCATTAATCCTACATCAGTAATAGCTACACACATTAATAATATTATAGGTATCATTAATATAAAAGCTACTAAGACTTGACCTTTATTATTCATTCTTCTCATTGATCATTACAGTCCTTTTCGCACTAATTTCGTGAGATTTACCTAAAGCCTGAGATACAATTGGTGTAATTACTTTAACCTTCTTAGATAAAGTAATTACATTATAAGTATCACCTACATCATACTTAACCTTAGAGTCAATAGTCTTAACATAAAACTCTACTTCATCATTTTTATTCTCTTCATACATATTAACAATAGTATCTAAATTATTCTCAAGTTCATATTTTTTAATAATTATATTACCTAAATCAAACATAGCAAGAACTATAAATATAAATATAGGCATAATTATCACAAACTCAACAAGAGCCTGACCTTTATTATTCTTCAACAGAATCACTTCCCTAGTCTTATTCTTAATTAATTATATCAAAGTATTTAAAAAAAAGATAGTTACTTTTCTATCTTTTCATGCATTTTATTAATTTTTTATTATAGCATTATACATAGTACTAGAAAAGCTACTCCAAGTACTGCAGTAAGTCTAGTTATAAATAACTCGCCACCACGTTCTTTTCTATTTTGAAATAATGCATCATTTCCACCACTTATAATATTAGATGCACCTTCTGCTTTACTACTTTGTAATAATACTAGTACAATAATTAATATTGATACAATTATTAATAATGTTTTCATATTTCCTCCGTCTAAATATTTATACCATAAAATGGATTATAAATCAATCTTTTTTCTTATTTATATTATAGATTGTCTTATTATTTAAGTTTATACTACCAATAGTATTTATAAATTCTTCATAATTTAGTGAATCTATATACTTATGTTCATCTGTAATAACTTCGCATTCATTAATAATATTAGCCATTATCTTATTATTAATTGCATATATACTATCACTTTTATATATTACTGAACTCTTCTTTACTTTTTTCTTTCTATTAAAATCAGACTCTTTAATATCTCTACTATCTAATTCTGTTTCTATTCTACTAATTAATTCTTTAGAATTATTAGTATCATTACTAAGTATTACTAATACATGTTTATCAGTATTTACTAAAGTAATATCCATATCTAAAGTAGCTAGATTATCATTTTTAATAGTTTCATTAAATAAAGATACTGAACCAAACTTAATATCAAAAAACATACCTATATAAGTTTTAAACTTATTAATACTTAAGTTAGTATTATTTCTAATCTTATAACCTATAGAAAACTTAGGTATAGCAATATCCATATCAGTTGAACCACTCTTTATAACTACTTCATCTGGTTCATCATACTCTTTTAGTTTGATATCTTTGTAAGGCTTAAATACTTTATTCTCTTGATTAGCTTTAATAAGAGATATAGTATCTTTAGCATCTACATTACCAGTAATAACTAAAAACATATTTTTAGGATGATAAAATGTATAGTAACAAGTATATAAATCTTTCTTAGTAATTTTCTTTATGCTTGAGATAGTTCCTGCAATAGGATACTTAATTGGATGATTCTTAAATGAATTATAAAGTATTCTATCATATAATTTAAAATAAGGACTATCTTCATACATTCTAATCTCTTGTTCAATAATACCTTTTTCTTTTTCTACATTCTCATCAGTAAAATAAGGATCTTGTACATAATCTAGTAAATAGTTTAAATTCTCATCTAAGAAGTTTGTTCCGCTAAACAGATATGTTGTTTTAAAATTTGATGTATTTGCATTCGCATCACTTCCACGTTCTGAATAGAAAGTAAAAGGATCGACTCCATTTTTCTGCTCAAAAAGTTTGTGTTCAAGAAAGTGAGCAATACCTAATGGAAACTTAGTCATACTAGTTCTATCATATGGAATAAACTCATCATGAATAGAACCAAACTTAGTTGAAAATGTTGCATATACACTATTTACTTTATCAAAAGGAACAATATAAACATCTAAGCCATTATCTAACTTCTCATAATACATAGTTAAATCCATTTTCTCTAACTTAATTTTCATTGCATGCCCCCTTTAGTAAATATATAACATCAAGGTGCAACTTAGATGCAAGTCTCATTACATCTTTTTTTGTTACTTTACTTATTTTCTTAATTCTATCATTTATATCATCACTACCTAAGTATTCCATTCCTGTATACATACTAAGTAAGTTTTGCGGATTATCTTCTAACTCTTTAATTGAATTCATATATGTTACTTTTGCTTTCATTATATCATCAGACTCAAACTCGCCTTTTTCCATACTTTTAACATTTTTCTTTATTAAGGATACAGCTTGTTTAAAATCTTTTGCAGATATTCCTGCTGTAATATAAAGTGCATTATTAAGTGGAAGTCCTCTAGATGATATTGAATAACAAAGCGAGTTTTTCTCTCTAACTTCTTTAAATAATTTAGAGTCAGCACCTCCACCTAATATGTATGATAAAACATTCATTACATATCTTTTCTCAAAGTCAGTAGTCTTATCTAACTTATATCCTAATGCAAGTTGACTTTGTGATAACTCCATTTTTTCTACTACCTTTTTAGGTAGTAATCTAGTTCTTTTCATACTAACAAAGTGTGATTCGCTTTTTTTCTTTAATGTATGAATCTTAAATCTTTCTGTTATTGCTTTCTTTACTCTAGATTCAGTAATATCCCCTATTACAAAGATATCTAAAATATCACTTTTCAACATTTTTAAATAGTAATCATACAGTTTAGCGGGTGTTACTGATTTTAAATCTTCTAAGTAACCACAACTACGATATGAATGAATACTATTTGGTGCCATTATTTCAAACAAACGCATCTTTGAATATAAAGATGGATTTTCTTTAATTGTTTTAATATTTTCTTCAAGTAAATTATAAGACAACTCAAAGTTTTTCTTATTAAACCTAGTTGATGCATAACTAGACTCAATTAAAGGCATAAACAATATCTCACATAAAAAATCTAAGGATGCTTCAAAATTACCTTCTTCTGTATATTTATCATTTAAAAAAGTTATATCAAAACACATAACATTATAAGCTCCTGATATATAATTAGTAGCTTGATAAGATAATTCATATAATTCTTCTGTTGCAATTGACATCTCTCTTTTAGTCTTATATTTATTACATGCTTCACATAATGTATTTATAAGTAAATTACGATAAGTAATTTCCTCTTTATTTAACTTACTTTTAAAACATACTTCTACTGTAATTGTTTTAAACTTATTAGTTTTTATAACATGTAAGTTATATGCTTGTGTTTTTATTTTACGGTATTTCATATTACCTCCTTAAATTTAGTATGTACAAAATTATAAATTTATTGCAGTATTTAAAGCTAATTCTATCATATCTGTAAATGCATTTTGTCTCTCTTGACTTGTTGTTTCTGCCTTAGTAACAAGATTATCTGATACAGTAAAAATACTAAGTGCATTTTTATTAAGTAATTTAGCATTAAAGTAAAGTCCAAATGTTTCCATCTCAACTACACTACACCCTTTATTATTTACTAAATCATTAATATTACTATCTGCATAAAATGTATCACTAGTATTAGCTCTTACTTCAGTTACATTCTTATTTAGTTTTAATGCTTCATCTTTTACTTTAGTAATCAAATAATCACTACCACTAATTATATCACTATTATCTTTATAACTTACTCCATAAGTAGAAATAGAATAAGTATCGCGAGCTACTACTATATCATATAAATTTAACTCTTTAATTAGACTACCACATGTTCCTATTCTAATAATATTATCTACATCATAAAACTTATACAGTTCATAGGAATATATACCCATACTTGGAATTCCCATACCAGATGCCATAACAGTAAGTCTTTTACCCTTATAAAATCCAGTATATGCAAGCATACCTCTAACATTATTAACTAACTTATAATCATCTAAATACTTTTCTGCAATCATCTTCGCCCTAAGTGGATCGCCAGGCATTAATACAGTTTTCGCAATATCTTCAATATTTGCTTCATTATGTACAGTCATAAACATTCATCCTTTCCAGTTGATTATAACATATTTCAGTATCATTTTACAATAAATCTGCTTATTATCAAAGAATTAAATTTTCTATTTCTAATCCTAATACTGTACTATCACCATGACCTGGATAAACTATAATATCTTTATCATAATTAGATATCTTCTTTATACTTCTTACTAAATCGTAATAATTACCACCCAAGTCAGTTCTCCCAACACCATTTTTAAAGATAAAGTCCCCAACAAACATAACTTTATCTTTTTTAAAATAAATGACTATAGAATCATCAGTGTGACCAGGTGTATATATAACTTCAAAATTAAAATCTCCTATATTGTTTATTCCTTCTTTCAAATTATAATAGTCATATATATTATCAAAATATTTAAGCGCACCAACATGATCAAAATGATTGTGTGTTACAAGCACACCAACTACATTCATACTTCCAATACTTCTTTTTATTTTATCATATTCATCACCTGGATCAATAACTAAGCAATTATTATCTATTGATAATATATAACAATTAGTTTGTAAACTTCCTACTACTACTCTATCTATTTTCATCACATCACCTTACAATTAAGTATAACACATTTATTATTTATCTTAGCATATAAATATATTTTTTTAAACTTATAGACTTTATTATTACAATTTGATACAATTAATCTGGTGATGTTATGAAAGTGTTATTATATACAGAAGGATTAAAAACAATATCAAAATCTGGATTAGGTAAAGCTATTAAACATCAAATGCGAGCTTTAGAGGAAAATCATATTGACTATACAACAGATATAGATGATGATTTTGATATACTACATATAAATTTCTACGGGCCAAAGTCATACTTGTTTGCAAAAAAAGCAAAAAAGGAAGGAAAGAAAATTGTCTATCATGCACATTCAACTGAAGAGGACTTTAGAAACTCTTTTATTGGATCTAATTTAGTTTCTGTTCCTTTTAAGCAATGGTTAATTACGTGCTACTCATTAGGAGATATAATAATTACACCCACACCCTATTCTAAAAGATTATTAGAAGGATATGGAATAGAAGTACCAATTACTGCTTTAAGCAATGGTGTAGATACAAATTTTTTTAAACGAGATGAAAAAGCAGGAAAAGAATTTAGAAAGAAATATAATATAAAAGATGATGAAAAAGTAATTATTGGTGTAGGCTTATATATTGAAAGAAAAGGTATTCTAGATTTTGTTGAACTAGCCAAAAGACTTCCAGAATATAAATTTATTTGGTTTGGTCACTCTCCTTTAGCAGCATCTCCTGCCAAAGTTAGAAAAGCCGTTAATACAGAACTTGATAATCTAACATTTCCTGGATATGTAGAGCCTACTGAATTAATTGGTGCTTATAGTGGATGTGATTTATTTATATTCCCTACTTTAGAAGAAACAGAAGGTATTCCAATACTTGAAGCATGTAGTATGAAAACAAAAGCTATAATTAGAGATATTGGTGTATTTGAAGATTGGTTAGAAGATGAAGTAAATGTATATAAAGCAAAAGATATTGATGATTTTGAAGCTAAAATTGTTGGTGTTTTAGAAGGAAGACTCCCTGATTTAACAGAAGAAGGATACAAAGTAGCAATAGATCATGATATTAAAAAGGTTGGAAAAGAATTAGTAACTATTTATAAAGAAGTATTAGAAGAAAACTAAAAAGTGATTCTCATTAACTATGAAATCACTTTTTTATTATAATTCTTTTCCTTCTAATATTCTTTTAACAGGACCATAAGTTTTTCTATACCCATCAATTAAGCCATACTTATTTAAGGCATCATAATGCTTCCTTGTAGGATATCCTTTATGTTTTTTTAAACCATACTCTGGATAAATACTATCTAGTTCAATCATCATATGATCCCTAGTTACTTTAGCTATAACAGATGCTGCTGCAATACTCATGCTAAGCAGGTCTCCTTTTATTATTGGCTTAACTGGAATATCTAGTTCTATTGGCATAGCATCAGTAAGTACATAATCAACATCAATCTTACTTCTTACTTTACTAATCGCAATCTTCATTGCCTTTCTACTTGCTTCATAAATATTAATCTCATCTATTTCTTCAGGACTAACTATACCTACACCATAAATAGTATTTTGAGTTATATATTTATACATCTCTTCTCTTTTTTTCTCAGTTAACTTCTTAGAATCAGTAAGACCATCTAATTTAAAACCATCAGGTATATAGCACGCACCAGCTACTACAGGACCAATTAATGGCCCTCTTCCTGCTTCATCAGTACCTACTATTACTTTATAACCTTCACTTTTCAGTTCTCTTTCATACTTTAAATTATCAATTGCTTCTATTTCACTTTTCTTCATAATACCTTCTTACTATTTTTTTAAACCTTTTACAATACTTCATTGTGCATTTAGCACAAAATCAACTATGCTTGAATTTAATTAAATATTCAACTTTATCAATCAACATATTAGCTACATCAGCATCACTAACTAAATTAATAGAAAATGTTCTATAACCAATTCTATTTATACTAGTTCCACAATGATATACTATTTCATCATCAATTACAAAATATCTATCATGAAAATTATTACTAAAATAAACCTTCAAATTATGATACTGTTTATTATATTTAAACAAATCTTGTTTAGTTAATAAATTATTTTTCTTAGTAATAATAACCACTTCTACATTTAATCTTTTTACAATATCAAGCAAAGTATTATCTGCATAAGAATCTACAACTATTAACTTTTTATTCGCTTTTTTAAAAATATCTTGTATCTTAGAATAAGCATCAAATATTTGACCATCAAAAAATATCGTATTAACTTCACTCTTTTCTTCAAATTTTTGAAATGAAGCTTGTAACAATTTTATATCTTCTGTATTTTTCATAACTTGATTATTAATATACTTCTGCTCAATCAAATTAGTAGAAATATATTTACGCATCACAACAAAAGCCCGCATAATTGCCACACTCATTTTTGATGCAACACTTGTTCTTAAGATTGTAGCAAGCATTGCTACTCCTTGTTCTGTAAATACATAAGGCATTTTTCTAACTCCGCCATGATTATCTTGTAATCTTGAAGTTTCAAGTTGAAACTTCAAGTTATTATACTCTTCCTTAGTTAATTGAAAATAGAAGTCATTTGGAAACCTATCAAGATGTCTTCTAACTGCTAAATTGATAGTCTTAGTTCCATTTTTACATTCATAAAGTTTCGCAAGATCAGAATCTATCATAACTTGTTTACCACGAACTTCATAAATTAAATTTTCAATAATTACATCATCAACTTTTACAACATCCATCACACATACCTCCTGAATTGTTTAAATAAATAAACTTATACAGCAAGCATAACATACGAATAAATGTTTGTCAATTATTTTTACTAACAATTATCACAAATCTATCTAAATTATTTAAATCTTTTTTAACAAATACATCTATATTATCTAAGTATTTTAGTGCAAGATTCTTAACTAGTTTTCCTTGTGACTTTCCAATCTCAAAAGCAATAATAAAGTTCTCCTTTAAATTATTCTTACAGTTTTTAAGAATCTCTTCATAATAATACAATCCATCATTATCTGCATAAAGCGCAATATGTGGTTCATTCTTTTCTACTATACCTTGTATATCTTCTTCTCTACCTATATAAGGAGGATTAGATATAATTACATCATACTTCTTACTAACATTATTTAACATATCACTTTTAAATAAGTTGATATCTACATTATTTAATTTCTTATTATATTCTGCAACCTCTAGTGCATCACTAGATATATCTACTGCATCTACATTACAATTAATATTTTTTTTTAGTGTAATGGCTATACACCCACTACCAGTTCCAATATCAAGAATATCAACACATCCATCAAACTTATCATGAATATACTCCATAGTAAGTTCAATCAACTGTTCTGTTTCAAATCTAGGTATTAATACATTCTTATTAACCTTAAATATATTACCATAAAAATCTACTTCCCCTACAATATATTGTACAGGTAATCCTTCTTCTAATAATTTATATGCATCTTCTATATTACCTTTATAATACTTCTTTAAATACTCTATATCAGTCATGTAACACCCCTAAACTATATTTCCATGCAAGCACTTTAAATACTGCTTTATTAATTGTTATATCATCTATTTCATTATTATTATAAGCATCTTTAATATCATTAAAACTAGTTTCATAATCAGTAGTAATAAGTAAATTATTACCTGCCTTAACAGCTTCTACATTAGCATTATCTACATACTTACTAATTGCATCCATCTCTAAATCATCAGTTATAATTACACCAGTAAAACCTAAGTTATTTCTTAATATATCATGAACCTTAACAGACAAACTACTAGGTACACTATCCATACTATTAACTATATTATGAGATACTAAAATACTAGATACACCTGCCTTAATACCAGCTTTAAAAGGTAGAAAATCAGACTCTTCAAATACACTATAATCACGATTATCCACAGCAACACCAGTATGAGTATCAACATTATTACCATATCCTGGAAAATGTTTTAAACAACTACCTAATCCTGACTCATTATAAGCATTAACTACTGCATCAATATACTTACTAGTCTCAGTAGCATCCTTACCAAAACTTCTATCATAAATAAAATCAGAAGTATTAGTAGAAACATCCGCAACAGGTGCAAGATTTACATTAATACCAAGACTTTTTAATAACTCGCTCTTCTCTTTCGTATCACTAATAATACCATCCATACCAGATTCATTATATATATCCTGTGGCGATTTAAAAGACTCACTCCTTAAACTTTTATTACTACTAATTCTAACTACAGTACCACCCTCTTCATCAACAGTAAAAAGCATTGGTATTTTACTCATACTTTGATACTTATCAATCTCACTCTTAACTTCTTCCTTGCTTTTATTTTTAAAATCACGAGAAAACATAACAAAACCAGCCACATGATAATCATTAATGATAGAATCAACCTTAGTATCATCCATACGTACAAGAAACATTTGACCTATCTTCTCATCAATATTCATACTCATTAACTTATTATAAGCAGCCTCATAATAATCCTTAAATATCCCAGAATCATTATACTCACTAGGCACAACACTAATCTCACTATCTTTCTTCTTACTACTTATCTTTTTATCACTAACACTCTTACTACCACAACCAACAACCAATAAAAAAACAATCAAACTAATTAATAACTTTTTCATAATATCTCCTTTTCTATACACAAAAGCAAATGAAATTCATTTGCTTTAAAGGTTTTACTTATATATTTTGTTAATTACATTATAATGCAGATTTAGATAGTACAATGACAGGGCGAACAGCCTGATTACCCGTGCCTTGACCTGAATTAACACTAGCAGTGCCAACGGAACCATTCAAACTAACACCCCATACTTTTGTAGGCAAACTATCTTTTACACTCATTGTCCAGTAGCTATAATTACTATTGTACATCCAAGATTTAGATATTCTCTCACCTTTAGCTCCACAGCTACCGCAAGGAATATCAAATTCTTCATATCCCATATTATCATCTATTTCATCTTTTGTAATTAATCTTGCTTCTACTGCTAATGGAGCTTCAGAATTCGCCCAGGCATCTACTATATATTTTATATCACTATCTACGTAATCTGATGTACATCCTGTATCAATCCAATCATCGTTTACATAACCACATGTTTCAGATGTATAATATGCTACTCCTCCAGAACCAGCTAAATCATATGTAGTTCCTTGTGAAACATACGTATATTTATTTATGTGTCCTGTTCCATATTGGTTTACTTCTGCAACAGTAAGTGGTGTTTTCTTTAATAATTTAACTGTAGTATCGCTTGCACTACTATCTTCTATTACATAATAACCCACATTATTATAGCTTACTTCATCTCCTACACTATATGCTCTGGATGATGGTGAGACCTCACCCTTACCATATGTATATCCATCTACATTTCTTCCAGCTACTGTACATCCAGCTAAATATACTGATGAATCAGAATTGATTTGTGTTGTTGAACATACAACTTGATTACCTGAGTATTCAATAGTTAGTTGTGATACTTCTGTTGGAAATTTACCATTATCTAATAGATATCCTGCTATAGCTAGTTCTATACTTCTTCCATATGCATCAATACTACGTTTGTCTGCAGATACTCTAGCTTTTCTAATTATAGACATTACTAGAGGGGTTGCAATTAAAGCTATTATTGCCATTATTACTAATACTGCAATTAACTCTATAAGAGTAAAACCTTTTTTTCCATATTTTTTCATGTATAATTCCTCCTTCTTTTATTATGGAAACTTGTATTTGAAGGCAAATATTATCTTTCCTTACCTTCTGATACCATTCTACTAAAAAAAAAAAAAAAAAAAAAGTCAATAGTGAATTGTGAAAAATACGCTATTTCTGAAAAATTATACATTTTATTTACATTTTCAAAGAACAATTTTTATCCGTTTTTATTCCGTTTCGTCATCTGAAACAACTCCATTATATAACAATATTTAGTCTTATACAACTATCTTACCCTAATATCCTCTAGGATATCATAGTCATATGTATCACTATCATTTAGATAATTATTTTTATCAAGTTCCTCTAAACTACCACTTTTCTTAGTATATTTTTTACTATTAATTACAACTATTGGTATGTTTAATTCCTGCGCAATATTAATACTATTATCATCAATAGCATCAAAACATACTATATAGTCAGGTTTAAAGTTATCTTCTTCTTTATATAATATTTCATTATATGAAATAGTCTTTTTAATCAAATTCTCTTTAGTTTCTATATCATGTACTTTAGTTACACCGCCCTTTTGGCAGCTAAATAAATCACTATGATACATATGCATAATACTATTAATCTTTAATTTAGAAAAGCCAAATATAATAGAATCATTATCAATAGTACTAATATTATTGTGACTTATTAAACTAAGACATATTGTTTCTTTATTACTTATCCAAAACCCAGATTTTGATGAATGAACATAAAGATAAAAATCTTCTCCATTTAATTCATATATATCAATGCTTAATTCTTTTGATTTACCTTTTTTATATAAACTACTACTCTTATCAAACTTAATAATACCTTTATTAATCTCTTCGTATGCTGTATTTCTACAATTTCTAAAATCTTCATAGAAAAATGTAGCTAAATCTTTATTTTTGTTCTTATTAAAGAAATTAATAATATCATTTATACTTAGTTCATTAAAACTTAGAAGTATATTATATATATCGATATTGTGAGGAATAAACTTAGGATTATCTTTACTATAATTAATTATTGCTTTTAAATTTTGTAAAAAGTTATAAGGTACATCTTTAAAGAATACATCTATAATCATTTCCAACAATTTCTCTTTAGTACTATATTTAAAGTATTCATTAAGTTTATCTTTATCGTTTTTAATATTTTGCAACTTAGATGCAGTTTTATAATCAAAATTATTAAATATGTTATTTTTATCAAAGTTAATATATTCATCTAATATATCGTTAGTAATACTATTAATTTTATTATCTACATATTTAAATCTTTCTTTTTCTATTATTTCATAAAACTCATAGTTATTATACATTAAACTATTTACATAATCTCTATACCTATTAGTATCTAATTTAATATATTTATCTATTAGAGTAGCACTATTAAATAATCTTTTAGGTATAACTAAACCATTATTAATCATTATATTAATATCATAGATAGTTGAATTTAAAAACATCGATTGAAATTTATCATAGCATAATAATTTTTCTATCACTTTACCTTTTAAATTAATTAGGAATCTATCTGATAATCCATTATATTCTAACAACTTAACTATATATTCTGAATTAAATATCTTTAATTGTTCACTAGTTTTATAATTAGATAATATATTAAGATGATATGTAACATTTTTAATATCATAATCTATTAATTTATGTCCCATTCTATAATCTAAATTATAAAGATAAGTAGATAGATTATAATAACTAATAATAAGCTGAATTACTCTATCATCAAGAAGGACATCGGTTGCATAAGGGTTACATGATGTTATTATTGCATTTATCTTATCAACTGATCTATCGTTGTTTAAAATATCAGTCAAATAGTTAGAATCTATAAAACACTTAAGTTCAACACCATTTAGACTCTGTACTAACCATACAAAAGGATAATGTGCATCATCACTAAGAAATCTTCTTCTAACTTTATTATCTATTAATAAGACTTTTCTTTCATTACTAGATAATGATATTATGTATTCATATAATTTTTTTGAGTCCAACATATACCTCCTAACTATTTCTAAAAATAAAAACCGCAGAAATCTGCGGACAATAACATTTTGGTAGCGACGGAGGGAGTTGAACCCCCGACACCATGGGTATGAACCATGTGCTCTAGCCAACTGAGCTACATCGCCATAAACGAGAACAAATTAATTTTAGCACACTTTTTTCTTTGACGCAATACTTTTTTACATTTTAACCACAAAAAAAGCATTTTTTAATGCTTTTTAGCTAAAGAACTTAGGAACTAATTCAACCATTACGAAAGTTGCAAGTGCAACAGCAGGTACGAATGTATAAACTAATTTATTTTTATTAATACTAGTTATATCACTAAGTCCTTGATATAAATGTGTTAAATAGAAGATTGCTCCTAATAATAGAACTATTATTGCAATTTTAACTGACATAAATGTAAATATTAATGCAACAACTGTAGTTAATGTTGTAAATATAGAACATACACCAACTAAAGCAAAAGATGTTTTAATATCCATTTTATCTTTTAATATTGGATTTGCAATTACAAATAATACTAATGCACATACTGCAAACCAGAATACCATGAATAATAATCCCATAAAGAATATTCTACCAAATGGAAGTGAAACACTAGAACTTGACATAAGTGAACCATATCCTCCGAACATTCCCATTGCGCTACCAAATGCTTTATCAATAAAGAAATAGAAGAATACCCCACTAATTAAACAGTTGATTACAATTGCAATTATTCCAAGTAGGAATTTATTTCCTTTTGCATATTCTTTAATAGTATCACTTGGATGAGTAAATATTCCTTTAATTATATTTACATAATCATTAAATCCTTGATTAATATCTACATTTCCTGAAGAAGCAGTAGTACTTGTTTTTACTGTATTTGCAGAGCAATTACATACTTCTCCTTCTTCTAATTTTTTTCCACATTTTGTACAAAATTTTGCCATATTTCATTTCCTCCTTCTAATATCTTGAAAAATATGTTTCTAATCCAGATACATCTACTAAATAATATGATCCATTGTTATAAGTTAATTTAACATCCATATAGTCATAGTCTGAATCTGAATGAGTTTTTTCATTGTTACTGTAATCATTATACTTAATTGCATAATCATAATTTACTTTAAATTCAACATCTAAATATCCATTTGAATCTATATCAATATCATAAATAGATGCATTAGTAACTGTAAAACTTGTTAAAACATTTGTCTCGCTACCTAAATCAGTAACAAATTCATTATAACTTTGTTCTAGTTTAGTTAAATCATTACCTTTAACATTAAAGTTGCTTTTAATATCTGCAAAACTTTTCTTTGCAATTGCAGATGCATAGATTGTAGTAATATCTTTCTTAGCTACTTCAACAATTTTGTTCTTAGCCTCATCAGTCATAGAATCTTCATCAAATGATACTGTATGATTACTATTGTAATTTGATGGAGTAACTTTCTCTTCAATCTCTAAACCTGATGGCAATACTGCTTTAACTACAGTTTCTAATCCAAACACTTGAGGTAATACATATACATCATATTCGTTTGAAGATTTAGATGAGTTCAAATACTTCTTATCTACATTAATACCACCAAATGTTAATTTAGAACCTTTAGTAACTTTTAACGCATAATCTTTCACAACTGCAGTATCAATAGAATCACTAATATGCCAGTTATCAAAGAATAAATATTTCTTACTCTTATCTTTAGTTAAATTAACTTTACCAGTTGATTCACTACTACTATTTTTAGTTGTATAAGTAAACTTAACAGTAGCTTGTAATTTACCTGTTGAATATTCTACATCAGTAATTTTATAATTAGTAATAGAAGTTTCTCCTAATTCTTCTTTTACATAATCGCTAAATACTTTCTTAGATACAAAAGTAGAATCTCCAGTAATATTTAGATAATTATATAATTTATTACCATCTTTATTAATTACTGCTTGAATATATTCTTTTGCAACATTCTTTGGATTAGTAATATTACTAAGTACTACAAATAAAGCTACAAAAGCAATTACAATTAATGCTACTACACCAATTATAATCTTAGTAGATTTAGCCATTGGCTTTTTAGGTGTACTATTTGTCATCTTTTTAGTTTTAGGTTTTTCCACCTCAACAACTTCTAATTTCGCACCACATTCTTTACAAAATGCCGCACCTTTTTCATTCTTTGTACCACATTCACCACAAAACATTTTTCTTACCTCCTCTCTATTATAATTTTACAATTTTCATATCACTTAGTCAAGATTTATAAATTAATAATTGTATTTTTTTATATATTTTCCATGTCCTGCTAAAGCAATATTGCACTCATTAATATCTTTATTTGTTATAGATGTACTTATTCCATATATCTCTTTTAGTCTAGTTACCATCATTTTATATCTAACTATTGCATCAACAAACATTTTATCTTCAATTAAACTAACAGTAGGACTTATATAGTTATAAAATAGTTTTGCTGCAATCAATTTGTTTTGACTATCAACAATTAAATTTCTACATATAATAGGACCTACTATATCATATTCAACTAATAGATGATTATATTCTTGATTATATCTTAAATAATCATTTCTAAATTTTCTTAATATATTTATGTAATAATTTGAATCGCTTAATTTTAATATATCACATAGTAATGTAGTTATGTAGCACCCACTATTCTGTTTAGAATTACTATAATCTATTGCATTATTTATACTAGAATTTGATCTAGAATATGCTTTAGTATAAGAAGAACACGCAGTATCAGTAGCTAGGTGTCTATCCCACTTTTTATTGCAATAATACTTACCATAACAATCTCCTCCATAATCAAGATCTAAATAAGTACAACTTCCACATCTTTTATCCATACTATTCCTCCTTCAGAAAGTATTATAAGAACAAAAGTCAAAATAAATTTTGACTACTGCTTACCTCACGGTAAGCATTTTC
>CAMVPJ010000002.1 GCA_947169395.1 uncultured Caryophanales bacterium | reverse complement strand
TAAGCTTTCAGCTTCGTAAACAAGCCCTGTACTTTAGTACAGGGTGGTTGACATTTTCTATTTCATTTTCATTAATTATATATTTATCAGAAATAATACTTGATAAATTATCAAGGACTTTAGATTTTCTAGACATTAAACATACCTTCTTTCAGTTTATTTCATGATACTAAAAAAAGGATAATATAACAATATCCCCATTTTTCCTAGTCAGATGATTTTATCCTGGTTTTTTTCGATTTTTATTATATAAGTGTTGAGTATGTGGTATAATATTGTATTGGAAGTGATAATTATGAAGTTAATATTAAGTTCTTGTGATTTCATTAATAAAAATTCTAAACAAGTTATTTTAGATAATATTGAAAAAGAATTAAATGAATGCAGGGTATTATTCATTCCAAATGAAAAAGCTACATCTTATGAAATTAATTCTGAAAAATATTATTTAAGGCTTAAAAAAGATGGTTTTACCAATAAGAATAATATATATATCTTTGATGATAGTAGGCCAAATGATTTTAAAGATTTAAATATAGATTTAATATATGTTGGTGGTGGTAATACATTTGCCACAATGGATAAACTTATAAAATGTAATTTTCTTGAGATAATATGCAATTATATAAATAATGGAGTTATATATATTGGTGGAAGTTGTGGTGCACATTTAGTTACAAAGAATATTAAGCATGTCTTAGAATTTGAACAAAATGAAGTAGGTTTAAACGAATATGATGGATTGGGTTTTTTAAATGGGATTATTATTCCCCATTTTGATAAAACACGAGAGGAAACATATCAAAAAATATTGAAGAGTAGCAATTATAAAATTTACCCTTTAACTAATGATGATTCAATAATTATTATTGATAATGAAATAAATGTTATTAGAAATAATTAACATTTTTATTTTGCTATTACAAAAATGTTATTACAAAAATTGACAATAATAATCTATTGTGTTACAATACGCAATCAAAGCGGTGATGTTGATGCCTCTAAATGCTAGTAAATTAAAAATTGAAAGAATTCGTGAATTATTAGATATTCAATATGGATTATCATGCAATCGCGTGGTCACAATATCAAATGGTAGTGCTAATTTATATCATATATTTTCTAATGATGGTGAGTATATTTTAAAAGAATTTCAAAATGGTTTTGATATTGATAGAGTTAAAATGGAAATAGAGATCACAAAAATAATTAAAAATGAGGGTATTCCTACTACAGATTTTGTTTATAATTTCAGTAATAGAGCTTATCTACTAAATGAGGGAAACATTATTACTCTTCAAAGATATATTAATGGAATAACTAAAGATTATTATTCTCTTGATGAAAAAGAACAAATAGAAGTAGCAGATTATTTAGTTAAGATAATTAAAATATTAAATCATTCTAATATCCAATTACCAAGTTTTAAAATGGATATATTTGAATTAAGGAGAATTATTGAAAGTGTAGATAAATGCAATAATCTTTTATGTAAATGTAAAGATAATGTAATGATTAAATCTTTAAAAGATAAAAAGAAAATGCTAATAGAAGCTAGTATGATGGATTTTTCTCATATTAATGACCTTACTATTTTAAATAGTCATGGTGATTATAATATATCACAATTTATTTACAATGATAAAGGTAAAATAAAAGCTATTCTTGATTTTGCAAGCGCTAAAAGGTTGCCAATTGTTTGGGAATTGTTAAGATCATATATATTTATGGATTCTACCTATAATAATGGAGTATTCAGTCTTAATGGATTAATTAAATATTTAAGAATGTTTAATAAAGATAAGATATTAAATAAATATGATATTGAATACTTTTTTAAAGTATATTATATGTTTTTATTAAATAGTATGTTTGGTTTTGAGCAATACATTGAAAATAATAATAGTATTTATTATCAAATTGGTATGAATCTATATCATCAGTCAAAATATTTAAATAAAAATATGAATGAAATGAGTAAAATACTTCATAAGAGAAAAATGGAGGTGTTGTAATTGTTTTATCATATTATTGATCATAATGGCTTTGGTACAATACATAAATTAATAATACCTTTATGTAAAGAAGGAAGTAATCATAAAATAATAGCATATGATAATATTAAAGAAATTGAAAAAATTATTTTAGATAAAGAAGCACATATTATTATTCATTCAACAGCTAGTAAAAAATCTAATTTTATTCATGATTTTCTTAAATACTTTAAAAATCGCAAAGTATATATTTTCATGCATGTGTCAGTTAATTATCAATTATATAAAGGACGAGAAGATGTTATTAATTATTTAAAATATTTAAGTGATAACTTCCAGGTATCTATTCTTACTCCATCAAAAGAAGTAACTAATCAATATTGTTATTCAGGAATTAAAGCTACAACCATTCAGTTAGGTATTGATATTAGTGGTAATGAATTATATCAAGAAGACATTGATATTTTATCTCCATATTATAAAAAAATAGTTACAACGTGTAGTAGTGATAAAGATGAATATAAATATATTAAGGGAATAGATTTATATGAAAAGTTTGTTTTTGATAATAATTTTTTAGAATTGTCTTTAATAGCAGGAACTAATAATTCAAGAAATACTAAAATTTTGTGTAAAAGATTTGATGAAAAAGACTTTTTAAATATCTTATCACACTCTTTGATGTATGTTCAATTTTCTAGATTTGAGAGTTATAATATAACAGCATCATATGCTAAACGTTTAAGAAAACCTGTATTACTTCTTAACACAGAAGGAACTTATTCTTGCATGAATGGTATTGTTTACGATAATATTAGTGACTTAACAAAAGAAGCGATATCCATTTTAAAGAATGGTCCAGATTGTAAATTATTATATAATTTATATCGTGATAGTATGCAAAAAGAAAGTATTGAAAATTTTAGAGAGGAATTTCAAAAATTAATAGGGGGTAGATGAGATGAATTTGCCAAGAAATAAAATTAGATTATCAATTACATCTTCCTGTAATATGCAATGTGTATATTGTCATAATGAAGGTAATTGTAATAAATCAATGTTATCGGTTGATGATATTGACAGAATAGTACAAAGTGCTTTAAATTTTGGATTAGAAGAAGTAAGATTAACTGGTGGTGATCCATTAACGCATCCTGAATTTAATAAAATATGTGAGTTACTTCATGATAAATATCATTTAAGAATAAGCATTAATACCAATTTAGTAGCTTTTAATAAAGTGAAACCATTAATTGAAAAAGGGTGGATTAATCGGCTGACAGTTGGTCTTGATTATTTTGATGCACCAATATCAAAAAATTCACCTATTGGTTTTAGTTCAGAAATTATTCTTGAAAGAGTAAAAAAAGTTCAAAAACTAGGTTGTAACGTATCTATTGATACTGTTTTTGATAATAATTATGATAGTATTATTAAAATTGTTGAGTGGTGTATTAAAAATGGAATACGGGTAAAAATAATTGAAATTGAAAAAAATGAAATATGTTCTCATAGTAATATTGAATACTTAAAAATGCAAAAGAAAATTATGGAAAAATTTGCTTTTGATAATATTTGTGTTGATGAATTGGAAGAATATAATTGCTATATAAATGGAAAAAAATTAGTATCTTTTTTCCCATCGCTATGCCGTTTAAGGAAATGCCACTTTTGCCGTAGAGTACAACTTAGGATAACAAGTACAGGAGTACTTAAAAATTGTTTATACTATGATGATATTGATGAAAATATTTTACTTGATGATGTTGAAGAGATTAATAAAAAGTTTACAAAAGTTTTGACAAGCAAAGTTAACTATCATATGGATGAATCATTAAGAATTAGGTGATAAAAATGAAAAAAATGTTTTCAATTAATAATAGTGCTGAATCATTAGAAAAAAGTATTGGGATAATGTATACAAACATTATGTATAATTCATTATTTTATGATCATTATGATGTAACAGTATTTTATGGAGATAATTTGCCAAAGACTAATCGTAATTTAAGTGTGACTGGAACAGTTGGATTTTACGATAAATACATGAGTAATTTTGATTTTGGTTACCTTTTTAGTATAAATGATTTATGGATTTGTCGAGAAAAAATTTTGAATGACTTATTGATAAGAAATGTTATCTCACAAAGAAATGTAGACAAATTAGTTAATAATTATTCTCTGTTTACGAAAGTAATATCAATGTTACCAGTTCGTTACTTATATCCAAATTTTTATAATGATTTACTATATAAAACTAAATTAATCATGCCAAATGTTACTTTTGAACACTTGGATTTATTCAATAGTTATGAGAGAATAATTAATGATACTAAAGATTATCCTATATTGTATAAAATATATGGTTTGCAATTAAATGGTGATATTTCAATATTTAATTTTTCATTAAAACAGGATAAATTCTATAATCAAAATAAAATCCATTTAGTAAAATCAATAAAAAAGTCTGTAGCATTATCTGGTAATATTACCGTTTTCTTATCACAAATAAAAGAAAGAGTATTATGTGATAATGTTATTGGATATCGTTATCATAAAAATGCTCGTTTTAATAGAGAAATTGCTTTAAATCGAATTTTAGATATTTGCCACAATGTTGTTATTGAACCTAAAAACAAGCTATATAATAGTTATTTTGATCAATATAATGATATTATCAATAACGAAGAAAAAGCTAATGAAGTAGCCGCTAATGTTTATTATGATTTTGTCAGTGAGAATATTAAAATACTAAAAAAATAGTGTTAGAAAGAGAATTAAAAATTAGTATAAAATGGTATTGATTCATTTGATATGTAAAACTATATGTAACAGATGAAATATATTCAATGCTACCTGTTAAATATGAAGAAGATATAATGGTATCTAGTTATCCTAAAAATAATAAGAAATATATATTTATAAAAGAGGAAAAAGCTGTAGATGATCAAATTGAATTTATTAAGAGTTTTAGAAATGTAAAAGCAGAAAATAGTATTACTAAAGATATGAAAGTAATGTTTGATACTACAGATGATAACGAACTTATTGTAAATATGTTAAAAATAAAAGATAATATAATAAATAAACCTCTTGGTATTAAAGCATATAAAGTATTCTCAAATAGAGTAAAAGCACAAATATTCTTTGAAAAAGTAGAAACAGGTGCAGATAAAAAGTTAAAAGAAAAAGAGATTAGTATATTAAGAGCATCTATTGAAAGACGTGAAAAATTACTTTATAATGAGAATTATGTTAATAAAGCGCCTATTAATATTGTAAATCAGGATAGAACAAAGTTAGAAGAATTACTAAAATAGCAAAAAGATTGAAGAAATTTAATCTTTTTTGTTAAATTGTTTAAAAATTTGTTGCAATTGCTTACCATATATGATAATATTAAATTGTAAGCAAGGTAGCTTACTTAGATAGGGAGGTAAATAGATGACTAAAACAGATTTAGTAAATTATGTTGCTGAAGAAGCTGGACTTTCAAAAGCTGATGCTACTCGTGCAGTTGATGCATTCATGAGTGGAATTACAAAAGGATTAAAAGAAGAGAAGAAAGTTACTTTAACTGGTTTCTGTACATTTACATCAAAATATAAACCTGCTTCAACTGGTCGTAACCCAAGAACTGGTGAACCTGTTACCATTGCAGCACGTAATGCAGTTACTGTTAAAATTGGTTCTAAATTAAAAGAAGCTTTAAACTAAACTTTAGATGATTCTAAAGTTTTTTTGTACATAAAAAAATAACTACGAGATAGTAGTTATTTAGTTTTTTTGTATATTTTTGTATTATTGTCTTCATTTATAATTTTGCCTTTCTCAATAACTACGTTGTTATCAAAGAAATCATTTACTTTATCAAAAGTTTTTTTATCTAATTTAGAAACAGTTTTTTCATTAATACAATTTAATAATTGATAATAGTAATCATAAGTTGAGATTTGATTCTTATTTAATTCTTTACATTTCATTAATTCACGTAATTCATTCAGTATCTTTATTGTATTTGTTGCGTTTTTGTTCTGTTTTTTTCTTAATTCGTTGTTTTTACTTTCAATCATATCATCAATTGTTTTTTCAAAACCAAAATAATAATTATATTGTATCTCATGTAGAGCAGTAACATCACCACTTAATAATCTATCAATTAGATTCACTAGTTTTGGCGGAATTAACAAGTCATAACTATAATGTATAACTCTTCTACTTTCTTCGAAATATTCTTTACATCCTACAAATGTTTCCTTATAATTTCTTACTAGTGAATTATCTAATGTAGGTGCATAGTCACTATCATACTCTCTATGAATTATAACACTACAATTATTAATCAAACCATTTCTTATTTTATCAATTTTATCATTATCAAATGAAATACTCTTTTTATAAATAAAATCATTATTTTTATAAAAGTAATACATATTAAAACCTCCCAATACCATTATAACACAAACATTAAGAAAATTCTAAATAATTTGTGAAAATACTTGCTAGAATTAATAATTTCTGTTAAATTGGTATTGAGGTGTAAAATTGAAAAATATTAATAATGTTTTAAAAGTATTTAAAAGTCATGGGTACGAGGCTTACTTTGTAGGTGGATATCCAAGAGATTTATATTTAGGTACTGATACAATTGATTACGATATAACAACCAATGCTACCCCAAAAGAGATGATGGAATTATTTGATATAAAGAGCGAGTCTTATGGGTGTGTTAAATTTACATATGAGAAAAATAGATTTGAAGCAACTACTTTTAGGAAAGATATTAAATATGCAGATAATAGAAAACCTATTGAAATAGAGTATGTAGATGATTTAAAAACTGATTTAGAAAGAAGAGATTTTACTATTAATACACTATGCATTGATGCTAGTGGTAATATGCTAGATTTATTAAATGGTAAGAAAGATATTGATGATAAAATAATTAGAGTAGTAGGTAATACTAATAAAAAACTAAGTGAAGATGCACTTCGTATACTTCGTGCAGTTAGATTCGCAACCGTTCTAAATTTTAAACTGGACTCTAAATTAGAAGAAGGTATTAAGAAGTACGGTTATCTTGTTAAAGATTTATCATATGATAGAAAGAAGAGTGAACTAGATAAGATATTTGCATCTCCTAACTTTGATTATGGTATTAAATTAATACAAGAATTAGGATTAGAAACTCCACTTGAGATTAATACATATAATTTAAAACAAACTACATATCTAGTAGGTGTTTGGGCACAGATTAATACTGATAAATATAAGTTTAATAAATCAGAGATTGATACTATAAAAAAGGTAAGAGAAATAATAAAATTAGATGATATAGATATCCTTACTATATATAAATATGGACTATATCCAGTTAGTATTGCAGCTGAAATTATGGATATTGATATTAATAGTATTAACGATATATATAAGAGTTTACCAATAAAATCAAGGACTGATATAGATATTACTCCAATGGAGATATGTAATGTATTAAAAATAGAACCTAGTGGTTTAATTAATGATATTCTAACTGATTTAGAAGAGAAAATAATTTATAAAAGATTAGAAAATAAGAAAGATATAATCGTAAAATATTTATTAGAAACATACCTTTAATTAGGGTGTTTTTTTATGAAAAAATTAATTGCAATCATCATATTATGTTTTATAAATATACTTATATTTTATAACAAAAGTAAAGAGGTATCCATAGAGAAAATTGATATTAATCTCGAGTTTAATGAGTTAGGTATTACTTTTTTAGATTTAAATGATTCAAATACATTACTAATAAGCTTAAATAATACTAATATCTTATATATAGTAGATTATAAAGATTCTGCTAACTTAAAAAAAGAATTAAATAGACTAGGTAAAAGTATAGATTTTATAGTAATGACTAAAGAGTATGATATAGATATTCCTGCTCCTAAAAAGATTATTAATAAAAGACTTAATATAAATGGTATAGTATTCTTATCTGATACTTATAATTCTATTAGTTATAATAATAATTCATTATGTATTAATAGTTCTAACTGTGACTTTTCTTACTACACAAATACTAACATTAAAGTAAATGATAATAAAGCTCTATTTATAAGTAAGAATACTAAGTTAAGTGATAAACTATATGAGGAGTGGGTAGATATTTATAAACTTAATAATAGTGTATATACAGTACTTAAGATTAATGATACATATGAAGTATTAGAGATAATAAAAAACATATAAGTTATATGTTTAGTAAGTATACAGATAAACTAAGTATGGTTGCAAATACATTCCAGATAATGTATGGAATAAACCATTTAGATTTAGTTTCATTATATAAGAATAATGAACTAATTAATACTACTAGAGTATCAATAAATGCTATAAATGGACTTTTAATTACAAAGAATAGAAATGTATATATTTGATTAGAAAAGTAATTAATAATTAAACTTTTATAATACTCAATACTTTTATTTTTATTGTTATATAATCCTATTGCGATTAAGATATAAAGAATAGTCCATACTATAGGAAATACAATACCAGGTGGCGCGAAGAATGGTTTGTTAATAGAATCATAGAATGATGTATCTACTCTAAATAATATACTAGATATAAACCATGGTAATAAATAAATTAAAAATCTAACTACATTTTTAAATATGTTTTTCATATTTCCTCCCTTTACATATTTTATGAAATGTATTAAAATATTATTACTGGGGAAAAGTAGGTGAAATATGAATATAACACTAAATAGAAATGATGAGATAGTTATGAAGTTACTGCACTATTTTATAATAGAACAAAACTATAATCCAGTAATACTACATGGCGCAAAAGATGAAATATGGTTAGAAAAGTCTGATGGAGACTATAAAATTATTAGAATAGTTAGTAATTATATCCATAATAATGAACAATTAGGTTTTGATATATATAAGACTAAACAAATAATTAAGAAAATTAGGAAGAAAATGTTCTTATTTAGAGTACCATCACTTTCTATATTTGTTAATCTTGGTGATAGTGTTGATATAAAAAGTATTAAAGATAATAATATTACATTAGCAGAACTTACTAAATTTGAAGATATAAAGAAATATGATAGTATTATTAATACATTCCCTAATATATTAGAAGTAGAAGGTAATACAAAAGATGGTATCGAATTATTTGTTAAACTTACTAATGAAATAAATATGAAAAATCAAGTAGAAAATGAAAAGGCAGAAGAAATATTCTCAAAGAAAAGACCAGTTATTACATATGCATTAATATTAATTAACTTAATAATGTTTATAATAACTGCACTTGATTCTAATGATTTCTTTAATATAAGTACTAATACAATTTATAAGTATGGTGGACTTGTTAGTGTAGATTATTTAAGTAATGTATCAGACTATGCAAGAATAATTACAAGTGGATTCTTACACGCTGGATTTATTCATTTTATATTTAACATGTATGCCTTATATGTAATAGGTCCGCAAATAGAAAGTTTCTTTGGTAAATTTAAATATGCAATTATATATATAGGTAGTTTAATATTTGGTAATTTACTTTCATTATTATTCTTAAATGGTAATGTAATAAGTTGTGGTGCATCAGGAGCGATATTTGGACTTTTAGGTTCATTATTATACTTTGGATACCATTATAGAGTTTATTTATCAGATGTTATTAGATCGCAAATAATACCTTTGATTGCTATAAACCTGCTTATTGGAATAATGTTATCTGGAATAAATGTAATTGCTCATATTGGTGGATTAATTGGTGGATACTTAGTATCAAAAGCAGTGGGAGTTAAATATAAAAGTACTAAGGTTGACCAAATAAATGGTATAATTATGAGTTTAGTATTTGTAGGCTTCCTAGTATATATGATATTCTTCAGATGATTTAATGTAATCTTAATCTGTTAACCAAAAATAGTTGACAGATTATTTTTTTTGTACTATAATATGTTTGTGTTTGAAAAAGGAGGTGCATTATGGCAGTTAAATTAAGATTAAAGAGAATGGGTGCTAAAAAGAAACCTTTCTATCGTATTGTTGCAGCTGATTCTAGATCTCCTAGAGATGGTAGATTTATTGAAGAAGTTGGATATTATGATCCAACTAAGATGCCTGCTGTTGTTAAGGTTGATGAAGAAAAAGCTATGAAGTGGTTATCTACAGGAGCTATTCCTACTGATACTGTAAGAAGTATTTTTAGTAAAGAAGGAATTATGAAGAAATTCCATGAAAGTAAAATGAAGAAAGAGGCATAATTATGCAGTTAGTTGAACTTACAGAATATTTAGTAAAAAGCTTGGTATCTAATAAAGATGCTGTTGAAGTAAATGTTGCAGAAGAAAATGATATGAAGATTGTACAAGTACTAGTTGATGAGGCGGATATTGGTAGTGTTATTGGAAAACGTGGCAACATTGCAAATGCTATTCGTACAATTATTCAAGCAAGCAGCTATCATAATAAAGATAGTAAAGTTAGAATTAATTTTGATGCAAAATAAAAAGGAGAAATCCTTTTTTTAGTTTATAATTTCTTTGCCTGTTCTTGAATTATAGTAATATAATCTGTCAAATAGATAATATAGCTTATCCTTATCTATTGCAAATGCTAAATTCTTATTACGGTATCTACCGGCATCATTACCACTTCTTCCTATTCGTGAAACTAAACTAGCAGTAATATAGCCATTTTCTAGTAAATACATAAATTTACCAAATTCCTTCATTTCATATATATCGATTTTATAATACTTAAAATAATTTTTTCCATCGATTTTTTTCTGAAGAGCATAAACCATTGCTAGTTTTTTAAGCTTAATCATTAAATGATTGTATAATGTTTTAATATAGATAAAAGATTTTTTCTCAATCAAGTTTTTATCTAAATCATATACATTTAAAAATATCTTATCTTTGTCTTTAGAAAACTGAAAATACCATTTGTTATTAACTAGTGTTTTCTCTGTAAAACTAACTTTGGTATATAATACTTTCTTGTTTTTATAGAAATAATCATATGTTCCATATTTTTCAATTATCCTATCAATTTCTGGATATGTTGGACCATCAAACGCTGCAGAAAATAAATATACAGGATAACGACTATTAATAGTTGTACATTTTACTTCTATACCATAATAATCAGGAAAAAAAGTAGTATCAGGCCTTTTACCTAATTCACGCTCAAATGTTAGACCTACATTACCAAAACTCTTATCATTGATACCTGGAACCCAATCTTTTTTTAATACCTCATTAAACTTATCAACTATTGGTTTTATTGATTCATCAATTTTTTTTGAACTCATAATATGGCACCTCGGCATTAACTTTATCACATTAAAAAATAATATGCAAAAGTACGTTTTTGATGGTTTGCATTTCAAAAAATACAGTATTTTAGTTTTTACGTGTAAATTTTGAAAAAATGACAAAAAAATATACTAGATTATTAAAAATAGTATATTTTCAATTTTTTATTAAATTTTTATTATCTACTTTTCCACATAATTCATCTATATCAATATCATATAGTTTTGCAAGCATTATAAGTCTATCCATTGGTATAGTTATTTTACCTGATAAGTATCTTTGACATGACGTACCTGTACATTTTATTTCTTTTCCAATTGTATTATATGAATACTTGTTTTCTTTTTTTAGCTTTTTTAAATTACTAAGTAAGGTATCATAATTCATTTTATTGATGTCTTTTTTGAATTCTATTGTTTTATTTATTCCAAGTATACAAGACATACTTACTTTATAAAAGATAGATAAATCATCTGCTATTTTAATTGGAATCATTACAACTCCACGTTCCCAATTATTATAAGTAGTTCTTCGACATCCTAATACTTCTTCCGCAACATACTGCTGAGTTAATTCTTTTTCGTTTCTTAACCTTTTTAAATTATTAGAATACATATAAACACCCTGTAATAATTTTCTCATTTTTTCCAATATTTTCCATGTTTTGACTAATATATGTAATAAAAATGTTAATATTTTACTAATTTGGGTTATAATATATATAGAAATAATAAAGTTAGTAATAAAAAGAGGTGTTGAAATGGATAAAACTGAAGATTTATTATATGAGCAAGTTTATTTATTTTTTTTAAGAGATAGTTCTAATGATATTGTGATGAATTATATCGATTCAGGGTTTAATTTGCTTTTTAACAGTGATTCATTGCTTATTACAAAAGGTGATGAATCATACAGTATTACAGTAGTAATAAAGAGACAAAAAAAATATTGGAGTATTTATTCCAATAGTAATAATTGTTATTATTATGTATTATGTGTAGATGGTAATTTAGATCAAGTATTTGATTATATAAATCAATTATAACCGTCAAAGAAATACCTTAAATCTATATTATATGTATCTGCTATTCTAACAAGGGTATCTAATGATACTCCTTTTGGTTCATATTCTTTTTCTAATTGTTTTACAAAGCTTTCACTAATTCCTACTTCTTCTGCAAATAAACTTTGTGTTTTACCTAAACTGATTCTTAGTTTTCTTATGTTTGCTCCAATTATTGAATATAGGTAATCACATCTACTCATTATTTTTTTCTCCTTATTATTATGTTAGCGTTCTAGCGCCGCAAGTAATAAAAAAAACATACATAAGCTGCATGTTAGTTGTTATTTGGTGCGGGCGAAGGGACTTGAACCCCCATGCCTTGCGGCGCTAGATCCTAAGTCTAGTGCGTCTGCCAATTTCGCCACGCCCGCAGTAGTGGTGGATCTTATAGGGCTCGAACCTATGACAACCCGGTTATGAGCCGGGTGCTCTAACCAACTGAGCTAAAGATCCGTAACTACTTCTTAATATTATCACAAATAAAATTCAAAATCAATAATTTTTGAAAAAAAATTACAAATTAATGATATAATTATAAAAAGGAGAGATTTTTATGGAGATTTATAATACATTAAATAGAGCCCCCGTCTCATTCAAACCTAGTAAAAAGATTATTAAAATGTATACCTGCGGTCCTACAGTATACCACTATGCACATATTGGTAATCTTAGAACATATATAATGGAAGACGTACTAGAAAAAACATTAAACTATATTGGTTATAAAGTAGATAGAGTTATGAATATAACTGATGTTGGACATTTATCTAGTGATGCAGATACTGGTGAGGATAAGATGTTAAAAGGAGCAAAAAGAGAACACGTTTCAGTATTAGATATTGCTAAAAAATATACAGATGCATTTAAGAAAGATTGTGAGAAACTAAATATTAAATGGCCTGAAACAGTCGTTCCAGCAACTACTTGTATAGATGATTATATAAAATTTATATCTACTTTAATTGAAAAAGGTTATGGTTATATAAGAGGTGGCAATGTATACTTTGATACATCTAAATTAGATAATTATTATAAATTAACTAATCATGAGGAAGATAATTTAAAAGAAGCAGTTAGATGTGATGTAGAAGTAGATTTAAATAAGAAGAATAAAACAGACTTTGTATTATGGTTTACTAAATCAAAGTTTGATAATCAAGAATTAAAATGGGAAAGTCCTTGGGGATTGGGGTATCCTGGTTGGCATATAGAGTGTTCTGTAATTGCTTTAAAATATTTAGGAGAACATTTAGATATTCACTGCGGTGGCGTTGATAATATCTTTCCACATCATACCAATGAAATTGCGCAAAGTGAAGCATATCTAGGACATAAGTGGTGTGATTTATGGTTTCACTCTGAACACTTAAATGATATTACAGGTAAGATGAGTAAATCAAAAGGAGAGTTTTTAACCTTATCACTACTTGAAGAAAAAGGATATAATCCACTAGTATATCGCTTTTACTGCTTGCAATCCCATTATAGAAAGCAACTACTATTTACTTTTGATAACTTAGATAGTGCAAAGAATATTTATAATAAACTTAAAAATAAGATATCTAATATAGATAATAGTGGTGAAATAGATAAATCATTAATTAAAGAGTATCAAGATAAGTTTAAATGTGCACTTGAAAATGATTTGAATACTGCAAATGCAATAACACTTTTATATGATGTTATAAAAAGTGATTTAAATGGGGCGTGCAAAAGATATTTAATTGATGACTTTGATAAAGTATTATCACTTGATTTATTAAAAAGTGATGAAATAGATTCTGATTTACAAGAATACATAGAAGATATGATAGAGAAAAGAAAGACTGCAAAAGCAAATAAAGATTTTACTGAAGCAGATAGAATAAGAGAAGAATTATTAAGTAAGAATATAGTATTAAAAGATACACGTGAAGGTACTATATACGAAATATTAAAATAAAGTGTAAAGAAGAGTGTAAATAAATGTTATTTTATCTCTTTTTTATTTACAATAAAAAATTTTTGTGATAATCTTAAACTAAAGGAGAGATAGCATGAAAAAGAAAAGAATTATAATTATTACGGGTTTGGTTGTTATTATTTTGCTTGCAGTTGCAGCATATGTTTTATTAATAATAAAGGATAAGGATAGTAATAAGAAAAAATCAGAAAAAACAATAAATAGTACTGTTAAAAAATCAAAGTATACATTAACAGGGGATTCATTAGAAGATTTTGACCTATATTTTATGCAACTAGAAAATGAGAAAGTTAATAAAATATATAGTCCACTTTCTATTAAATATGCACTAGCTATGTTAAATGCAGGAGCCAAAGGAGAAACTAGAAAGCAAATAGAAAATATAATTGGCGATTATGAAGCCAAACAATATACCAATAGTTCTAATCTATCGCTAGCTAATGCTATGTTTATTAAAAATGACTTTAAAGATAGTGTAAAAAGCGATTATATAGAAACGCTAAAAAAGAATTATAATGCTGAGGTAGTATATGATGATTTTACTACACCTGATAAAGTAAATACTTGGGTAAGTGAAAAAACTTTAAAACTAATAAATAATTTAGTGAGCGATATATCTGAATATAATTTCATATTGATTAATGCATTAGCAATCGATATGGATTGGAATGAAAAGTTTTTAGAGAATAAAGGTATGTGGACTATATATTCTCATGAAAACTTTAAATGGTTTGGTCCAGAAAGCGTGCTTGGAAATAAATTCAATAATAATGCTACAGTTGCAGGTATGGAAATAGATGCATCACTTAATAATTATGATATAGTAACTAAATTAGGCGAAGATAGTATTAGAGATACTGTAAGCAAAGCATATAGAGAGTATATGAATGATCCTATTAATGCAGCAGAAGTTGAATATATCCTTGGCAATGATAAATCTGAAGCACATATTAATCAAGTTATTAATGATTATCTAGAATCATATATTCCTGAACTTAATTCAAATTATAAAAGAGTAGATGTAAATACTGAGTTTATGTTATATGTGGATGATTCTGTTAAAGCGTTTGCTAAAGATTTAAAAGAATATGATGGCACTACTTTACAATATGTAGGTATTATGCCAACTAGTGAGGATTTAGATTCTTATATTAATAATATGGATGCTAAAAAGATTAATAAAATAATTGGCAGTTTAAAAGAATTAAAACTTGAAAATTTTAATGATGGAGTAGTTACTAAGATTAAAGGATTTATTCCAAAGTTTAAGTTTGAATATAATCTTAATTTATTAGCTGACCTAAAAAAATTAGGTATTAATGATGTATTTGACAGTGATAAATCAGATTTATCTCATATAAGTGATACTAAAGGATTATATGTAAACGATGCTATTCATAAAGCGAATATTGAATTTACTCAAGATGGTATTAAAGCATCTGCAGCTACTATAATTGGCGGAAGAGGGGCCGGCGGAGCATTTGATTACAAATATGATGTTCCAGTAGAAAAGATTGATTTAACGTTTGATAGACCTTATATGTTTATAATTCGTGATAAGCAATCTGGCGAAGTATGGTTTGCTGGCACTGTATACGAACCATCACCATGGAGTGAAGATGCTGATTATAATGAGTTTAATTTGTACATGCAAAATGAAGACTAGTGAAAACTAGTTTTTATATAACAGTAAATTAGTGTCGAGATGTATTTTTAATGTAAAGCAGAATGGTATATAAAATTATTTTACACAACGACTGCTAGCTGAATTTTACTTTTTTTTCTATTTATAGTATAATTTTGTCTGGTGATATTATGGAGATTATTAAATATATTGTTATAGCTATTATTCTAATAGTTGTTGCATTTGCAATTATTAAGGCAAATAAGAAAGATTTTAAGTTAGATGCTAATAAATTAGTACAAAATCTAGGTGGTAAGGATAATATTTTAAAATATGAAGTAAATAAATCAAGATTTATAGTTACTTTAAATGATGTTAGTAAAGCTAATAAAGATGCTATTCAAAAAATGGGAGCAAAAGGAATACTTGAAGTAGATAATCAACTTAAAATTATTCTTGGTAGTGATGCTGGAAAAATAATAAAATGTATAAATGACTTAAAATAAGTCATTTTTGTTTGTCTTCGACTTAATTCGACAAATTTCGACAAAGATATGTAATATACTTACTCTGGTGATTTGATGAGTCTTAGTTCTACTTTTTTTTCTACATTATTCTCTGATTTAGTATATATATTATGTCCACTATTTTTTTATATAGTATTAATTAGTTCTAACAATAGTATTACTAATAAATCTAAGTATTTAATATTTGATATAGTATTATTATCTATAGTATATATAGTAAGTAGTTATACAACTACTATATATCCAATAATTACATTTTTACTACTTAACAGTATTATTATAATTGCTTATTTAAGAAATAGAGTAACTATTGCAAGTATATTATCTATTTTACTATTAATAATATATTATAATTCATTTAACTTTATGACATTTATGATAGTTCCTTACTTTATTCTAAACTTACTCAATAGAGTAAAGAACAAACATAATATATCTGATTTTATATTTATTGATCTATTTTTAATAATAGATTATGTTTTCTTGATAATATGGTTACTTAGTTCAAATTATCAAATATATGTATCATTAGGACTAATCAATATGATTTTCTTAGTAATATTTAACTATATCTTAATTCATATTATTTACTTGCTTTATAATTTAGGTGAAAATATTATTAAAGAAAATAACAAGTATAAGAAGATTAAACAAGATAGTCGTATTAAAACATCACTATTTAAAATAACACACGAGATTAAAAATCCTATTGCCGTAATAAAAGCTTATTTAGATATGATGAATGTTAAAAATAAGAAGCAAGTAGAAAAATATATTCCTATTATAAAGTCGGAAATAGATAGATTACTTAATTTACTTGAAGATTTTTTACTTGTAAATAAGGCTAATATCTCCTTTGATTTGATGGATATAAATATGCTTATAGAAGATATTATTAATAGAGAATTACCTTTAATAGAAGCAAATAATATTGAATTTAGCAGTGATTTAATTGATGATGAAATATATATTAATGGGGATTATAATAGACTTGCGCAAGTACTTATAAATATTATTAAAAATAGTATTGAAGCAATGGATAATAGTGATAAAAAAATACTAACGATAGAAGAAGTAATAAAAGATAATAATGTGAATATAATTGTTAGTGATAGTGGAAATGGAATAAGTAAGAAGATACTATCTAAAATTAAAGAACCATTTTATACAACTAAGAATAGAGGTACTGGACTTGGTGTATCATTATCTGATGAAATAGTTAAAGCTCATAATGGTACTCTAGATTATAAATCAAAAGAGTTTATAGGAACAAAAGTGACAATCAAATTACCAATTATAGGAGAGGATGAAATATGAAAGAGAAATGTATACCGTTTTATTTAGATAATAATAGTAGTAATTTACCATTTTATTTAACTAAAGATGCAAATGGAAATGATGTAATTTATATAAATGATAAAAATATTATTTATACTAATACTAAAAATAATGAGTTAGGTCAACAATTAAATCTATTTATTAAGTGTTTTAATCAAGGAATATGTTCTGTATATAAGATTAATGATTCTGTATCTATTATAAGGCAGTTTATTAATAAAAATATTAATTGGTATATTAACACTAATGATGATGTTATAAAAGTATATAGTGATTTTATTGATCAAATAGAAGCAGTTAATATTCATTATAATTCTAAATATTTATGTTTAACTTCTTATGAATATGGTGGATGTATGCCTGATGTAGTTGCAGGATATGATTTAACTAATAATAAATTACTTGATTGTAGCGATTACAATACAATGAATAATTTATATAAGAAGCTAGTAGAGATTAGAAGATGTAGATTTGATGTTATTGCATCTATTTTAATAGGCAGAATTATTATAACTGATACTAATAGATTATTTAGATTCATGAGTTTTATATTAGATAGAAATATAAATGAAAGTAATTATAAAGAATATATAAAGTTAGCACGCGAATATATATTAGAAAAGTACCCTAAATTAAATGAATTAGATATTAGTAATATAAAAAATATTGATGAATATAGTAAAGAATTTGGGATAAATTATTTTCATTTTAATAAAATGGATGAAGATATTAAAGATTTAAAATATGTTGATAATAAAACAAAGGTAAAATAAAACCAAGATATTGAAATACTTGGATTTTTTAATGCTAAAAAAGTGTAGAATTTTGTTTAACTAAAAATTACTATCATTTATTTCCTAATTGGTGTATAATATCTTAGCTGGTGATTTTATGTACGAAATAGATAAGTATATTAATTATATTAAAAATAAATTAGATAAGAGTAATGAAACTAAATTTATTATGCAAATATATATTGATTTAGGATTAAGGTTTAAATTCGATGAAGAATTTTTCTTTGGTGGAACTAAAAAAAGAAAAGAATTATATTTCGCACCACATAATGTATCCTACTTAGATAATTTCTTTAAATCAGGTAAAGTAACTTGTGTATCAACTGCTTATATATTAGATTACATATTAAAGAAACTTGGTATAGATAGCAAAGTAGTAGCTGATACAAAAGATTTTAGAAGATATAAGCATGTATATAATGTAATAAATGAGAAAAGTGGTAAAACATATAGTATAGATCTTCAAGATGATATTATGAATATACGTACTCATTCTAGAACTTGTTCTTTTGGATTATCACTTGATGGTAATAGTTATGTAGTTGATTTAAATAGTCAAAAAGGAATTCATAAAAGTATTGGATATATTAGTGATAGTAATAATTATAGTGATGATTACATTTATGTACTTAAAAACTATATATCATATTTTAATGATTTGAATAGTAAGATTGATTTTATACTAGATAATATTGATATTAATAAAAATGATATGAGTTATTTTGACCGTAGATGGATGCATGAAAAAATACTAAGAGAGTTACTTAGTTATAAGGAGTTATCACTAGTTCATTCGTTAGAATTGTTTAAAAGAAATGAAATAGGCCGTGAATATATAAATGCATTTTATGTAAAAAATAAGAATGATGTAGATATTTATGTATATGATATAGAAATTTATAAATATAATAAGTATTCATTGAGAGATTATGTTATTCATGCTGATAATAATAATATAGAATCAAGAATGAATATACCAGGGTATAGAACAGTAAGAAATAAAGTATTAGTTAAGAGGTAGTATGAAGAAGTATGAAACAGTTATATTTGATTTAGATGATACACTAATAGATAATCATGAATCAATTAAATATGCATTTAAGAAGGTACTAGAAACATTAAATATTAGTTATAGTGAATCTTTACTTGATAAGTGGAAGAGTCATGATACACTTTATTGGCACTCATGGGAAACAGGAAGTCTTATTGTTCCAGATTATATTACTAAACTAGAAGATAAAATAACTTATTTAAGAGCTACTAGATTTATAAGATTCTTTGGTATGCTTAGATTATCATTTAAAGATGCAGTATCTTTAAATGAAATATATTGTAATAATCTTGGTGTAAATATTAAAGAGATTAATGGTGCGAGTGATTTACTTAATAGTTTATATGATAAGTATGAAATAGTAATAGCTACTAATGGTCCCAGAGATGCTGCAATAGGTAAAATAGAAAAGGCAAATATAAATAGTTATATATCATTATTAGTTAGTTCAGGAGAAGTAGGATATTCTAAACCTAATAAAGAATTCTTTGATTATATGATTGATAATGTAACTAATAAAGATAAAAGTAAGATGTTAATTGTTGGAGATAGTCTATCTACTGATATATTAGGTGGAATGAATAATAATATTGATACATGTTTTTATAATCCTAATAATATTGTTGTTCCAGAAAAATATAATCCTACTATTAGTGTTAATAAATTATTAGAATTAAAAAAGAAGTTATAAAAATAGACCTATTATTTTAATAGATCCATAAACTCTTGCCATTTATCTTCTGTATAACCTTTAATAGATTCAAGACCATTTTCAAATTCTTCTTTTAAATCATCAAAATCATCTTCTGCTTCACCATAGAATTGTTTAACCATAGCCTCACCATTTAGAGCAAGGGTAGTTACTTCGTGTTCAACACGAGTACCATCTTTTTTTGCAATTTCTTGTAATTTTATTGAAGCTCTGTATAATTCTTTTGCATCACTCTCATTATCAGGTGTAATACCATTTCTAATTGTTCTATACTTTGTATCGATTGTATTTGCAAGCGTTCTAACATCATCTGCTGTAATATTATCATTATTTCTAACTTCTTCTCTTGCTTCAAGTTCAATAGCATTATAATCATCACTAACTTCATCCCAAGATGTATCTATATCCCCATCAAAACCTTGTGTAGATTCTTCAATTTCATCTTCGTCATCAATATCAGTATCATCAACTTTATTATTACATCCAGTAAGTATTACAAATGCAATCAGTAATGAAAATGTAATAGTTAAAAATTTCTTCATACATACTCCTTTCTACATATTCTAGTTATAGAATATTCATTATTATTATGGAGTATATTTTATTTTTAATACAAAAAAGTTAGATGTTTCTAACTAGTTTTTTTACTTTATCGTAATTATTTGAGTGAAATAATTGATAAGTACTATGTATTTTCATTTGGTAATAAAGAATAGCTAAATCTACAGATAGATATTTATTTTTCAATAGTTTTATCTCATCAATACTAAGTCTATATGAGGATACAAATCGCAACATTCTAGTTTCACTTAGTTTTAAGGCATAAGCAATTATTTCTTCTTCACTCAAATACTTTAATATCTTTATATTTTCAGCAGCATATAATTCGTAGTAACCATAATATTCATCAAATGATTCTACTATATCACCAAAACCAATTACTTTAGCTATATTAGGTCTAGTTAGATAGTCTTCATCTTTTAATTGATAGCGCAATGTATCTTCTAATTTTTTAGCAAAGTGATATCCATTTCCACCGTTACCATAAATAATTTTACCATCTACATGATAAGTTTTATTTTCTTCTAATTTATTTCCACTTATATCTTTATAATCTTTATCCAATGATTTATATCCTATTATCTCTTTCATACCTAAATTTTAGCACATTTTACTTACTTGAGTAAATACTTGTTGTGTGTTATAATCTTTTGCGAGGTGTTTTTATGCAGAAACTTATATTTATTAAATATGGAGAACTAACTACAAAAAAAGGTAATAGAAATGTATTTATTAAAAAATTAACTAATAATATTAAAAATATATTAGGTAATATTAATTATAGTATGAAATCAGATAGATCTAGAATATATATAGAATCTAGTGATATAGATATTATTGTAGAAAAACTTAAAAATATTTTTGGAATTCATAGTATAGTTGTTGCTTATAAAGTAGATAATAATAGTGATACTATTATTGATAGTGTTTATGATCTTGTGAAAAATGAGTCTTTTAAAACATTCAAAGTAGATACTAAAAGAGCAGATAAAAGATTTGAGACACATAGTATGGATTTTAATAAAATGGTTGCGACTAAAATTTTAAAAAATAAGGAAGTTAGAGTTGATGTCCATAATCCAGAATTGCATATTAAGATAGAAATTAGAGTAGAAGGATCATTTATCTATTTTAATGAAATTAAAGGATTAGGTGGATATCCAGTTGGTATTCAAGGTAAATCACTTTTAATGTTAAGTGGAGGAATAGATTCTCCAGTTGCTGGATATTTAGCCTTAAAGCGTGGAGTAGATATTGAGTGTTTATACTTTGAATCTCCACCACATACATCAGACCAAGCTAAAAATAAAGTAATTAGTTTAGCTAACATTATTAATAAGTATTCTGGTAATATTAAAGTAAATATTGTACCTTTTACAAAAATACAAGAGACTATTCTTCGTAATGTAAAAGAAGAATACATCATTACTATTATGCGCAGAATGATGTATCGTATAGCAGAAAAGTTTGCAAAAAAGAATAAAATGCAAGTTATATTTAATGGAGAGAGTATTGGTCAAGTTGCATCACAAACATTAAGTAGTATGAATGTAATAAATAATGTATGTGATATACCTGTAATTAGACCTGTTGCTTGTATGGATAAATTAGAAATAATTGATATTGCAAAAAAAATTGGTACATATGAAACTAGTATTTTACCATATGAAGATTGTTGTACAGTATTTGTACCAAAACATCCTGTTATTAATCCAACACTTGATAAGTGTGAACTTTATGAAAAAAACTTTGATTATGAATCATTAATTGATGAGGCTATAAATAATATAGAAGTAATTAGTAATTTAGATAATAATAACTTTGATGATATATTGTAAATAATTACCAATAAAAAAAATGTATGAAATAACTTTTTGTGCACATTCTATTAGTGTACAGGAGGTGAATGTATGAATAATAAGAATAATCAATTTGTAGTACCTGGTGCTAAACAAGCTATCGAAAAAATGAAATATGAAATAGCTTCAGAATTAGGTGTTACTATGGGTCCAGATGCAACTTCAAGAGCTAATGGTTCTGTTGGAGGAGAAATTACTAAGAGATTAGTTAAAATGGGTGAACAACACTTAGGTGGATCTAGTTACCAAACTAAATAATTATATTAAAAATGGATAGTTACTACTATCTTTTTTTAGTATAATAGTGCGAATTTTGTCAATAATATTACTGGAGGTGTAGTATGAACAATAAGTTAGTTGTAAATGGTTCTAAAGAAGCTATCGAGAATTTAAAATATGAAATAGCTCGTGAACTTGGAATTAAACTAGGTGCAGATACATCAAGTAGATTAAATGGTACTGTTGGTGGCGAGATGACTAAAAGATTAGTTAAGCTTGGGGAAGAGTACTTAAATAATAGAAACATGTAAGCTCAAGAATAACCTTGAGTTTTTTTTCTCGTTAGTATATAATTAAATCGAGGTAAAAATTATGAAGTTAGATAGAAAAAAACTATTAATTAATATATTTGCATTTATTATCCCAATACTAATTATATTAGGTGTTACTATTACTTTAGAAATAATAAGCCATGGAACTAACTTTAAAAATGGAGAGAATTACTTACTTGCTGATATGGCTAGTCAATATAATTCTTTATATAACTATATACATAATGTACTTGTAGGTAGTGATTCAATATTTTATTCATTTTCTAAAGGCTTAGGTGGTAATATGGCAAGTACATTTGCATATTATCTAGCTAGTCCTTTTAACATATTTTATATGTTTATATCTAAAGTAGATACACCATTTATGACATTTATTATTCTAATGATGAAGTTTGGCTTGTGCGGTCTATTTATGAATAGATTCTTAGATTATAAATATGGTAATAAATTTACTAATTTAATATTTTCAACTAGTTATGCATTAATGGGATTTACAACAGTATATTACTTTAATAATATGTGGTTTGATGTTATATATATGGCTCCGCTTGTTATGATAGGTATAAATAAATTAATTGATAATAAACCAATATATTATGTAATTACACTATCACTTGCTATTATGTTTAACTTTTATATGGCATATATGCTATGTATATTTTGTGTTATATATTTCTTGTATGAATTATTCTCTAAATATAAATTTAAAAATATAAAAGTATATGGTAAGATATTAATTCGATTTGCTCTCTTTAGTTTACTTGCCGGAGGTATTTCAGCATTTATATTAATTCCTGCAATTATCAATATAAGTCATGTAATGCGTTTTAGTTTAGATAGAAATTTGCTTGATTTTAATTTAGTTACAATATATAAAACATTTTTAGGTAATGTATTTTCTAAAACATATATTGGTACACATAATACAACATCAGTATTAGGAAGAAATAGACCAGTTATATATGTATCCTTATTCTCATTTGCTTTATCAATTCTATATTTCTTTAATAAGAAGATTAAAAGAAAAGAAAAGATCATGAGTTTATTAATTATATTATTCTTTATAGCTAGTTTAACTATTCCACATTTACAATTATTTTGGCAAGAGTTTTCTTTTCCTAATGGTTATATATCAAGATTTTCATATTTTTATACATTCTTTTTAATTTATCTAGCTAGTAAATGTTTTTACAATCAAGATAAAATTAAATTAAGATATTTTATAATATTAGGATTACTATACATATTTATAAGTTACAAAATAAGTAAGATATATTTAGTGTTCTTATCAAATACTGATATTATATTAAGTGTTGTAATTGGATTAATTTATTTAACTTTATTCTTTATCTATACTAGAATTAATAAAAAATGGATAGTAGGTATAATTATATTACTTGCTGTTCTTACTGAGCTTACAATCAATTATACTGATACACTTGTTACAGTTAAATCACTGAAAGTTGTTAATAGTTATTCGATGTTTTATAATGAAGCATGCAATAATTTGAATAGTATTGATAATGATTTCTATCGTATGGATGGTAACTATTATTATAGCTATTTAGATAGTTATACGTGTTCAACTAATGGCTTTACAACAGCTTTATCTACTAATGATGGAGATTTATATAGATTCTTTCATAAGCACGGTGGTTCTCTTACTTATACGACACTTATATATGATGTAAATAAATTACCTATATTTGATACATTACTTGGTATTAAATATATAAATAGTAAGGATGAACTTACGGACACTTATTATAAATATAAATCTAAATTTGAAATAACTAAGTATAATTCGTTTAAAAAAATATATGAAAAAAAGAATATTTATCTTTATGAAAATCCTTATGTACTATCACTTGGTTATTTAATTGATAATAATGCATCTAATTATAAAGTAAGCAATAAAAATAGTTTTGAAAATATAAATAAATTTGTAAGTAGTATTAGTGGGATAGATGATAAAATATTAAAACCACTTCCTAAAAGATATTTAGAAGATGGATCTTATGAATTTGATATAAATACAGATAGTAAAAAGATATATTTAACAGTAGATTATGATGTTGCGATAAACTGGTCAGTGTATGAAACGGTTTATATAAATGATGAGTATGTAGAATCTCTTGATAGTGAGAATGTAGGAACTGTCAGTTTAGATAATAAGTATGTTAATAGTACTATTAAGATGAGATTAGATAATTCAATTGCAAAAGGTAAAGATAAAGCTTATTTATACTATTTTGATGAAGATGTATTTAATAAAGTTTATAATAAATTAAAGAGTAATCAGCTTAAAAATGTTAAAGTTAGTAAGAATAAAGTAACTGGTGATATTAATACTAATAGTGATGCTAAATTATTATTATCTATTCCATATGATAAAGGATGGAATATTTATGATAATGGTAAAAAAGTTAAGTATAATATGATTGGAGATTTTATTACACTTAATTTAAGTAAAGGTAATCATAAGATAAAACTAGTTTATTATTCCGAAGGTCTTGGTAAGGGTATGATTATATCTTTAGTGTCACTTGGCATTTTAATTATTTATAGTGTAAAAAAGTGTAAAGTAAAGAGATAAGGTATTGATTTTATCTCTTTTTTAATGTATCATTAATAATGAGGAGGATGATGTATGAAAAATGGTATTGAAAAGAAAGGTAATAATGAATCGATTATGCAAAGGAATAAGAAAATATTTATTGTTGCTATTGTTGCTGTGTTGGTGTTTGTTGTAGTTTTATTGTTTGAAACAGGAAGTTTATCAAGTTTAATGGGAAATTCAGTTTCAGATAATTATGAAACAGTAAGGGAGACTGCATATCGAATTGGTGATGTAAATAAAGATGGTAAAATTAACATAGTAGATGCCGATGATTTGCAAAAATATGTATCGGAGTTAGTAGAGTTTGATGATTATCAAACGAAACTTGCGGATGTAAATCAAGATGGAGTTGTAAATGTAGTAGACCATAGTGTTTTAAGAAAATATGTAAGTGAGACTATAAGTGGTACTATTGGTACGACACATTCGATTGGAAAATATATTTGTAATGAGGGTACAATTAGTGGTAGATATTGTGTATATAAAAGAGCAATAAATTCTAATAATTCAAATGAAAATAATTCAGAAACATCAGAAACAGTAAGAGAGGTTGCATATCGAATTGGTGATGTAAATAAAGATGGTAACATTAACATAGTAGATGCTGATGAGTTGCAAAGATATGTGGGAGAACTAGCAGAATTTGATGAGTATCAGATTAAACTTGCTGATGTAAATAAAGATGGAAATGTTAATGTAGTAGATCAAACTACATTAAGAAAATATGTAAGTGAGAGTGCGAATGGAACTATTGGTCCTACTCATTACATTGGAGAGTATATTTGTAATGAAGGAAATCCTACTGATGGATATTGTACTGTAAAAAAAGCAGCAATTAATATTAAATATGGTGATGTAAACAAAGATGGAACAGTTAATAATTTAGATAAAGTATACTTAACAAGATACTTAGCAAATTTTAAAGATTATACGTTAGATGAAACACAAAAGAGAAATGCTGATGTAAATAGCGATGGAAAAATTGATGATATAGATAGAATAATTTTAACTCGTCATTTAGCTAAGTGGAATGAATATAAAGATTTGCCATATAAGGGAACTGTAGAAGAAGATAATGCAAATATTAAATATGGTGATGTAAACAAAGATGGAACAGTTAATAATTTAGATAAAGTATACTTAACAAGATACTTAGCAAATTTTAAAGATTATACGTTAGATGAAACACAAAAGAGAAATGCTGATGTAAATAGCGATGGAAAAATTGATGATATAGATAGAATAATTTTAACTCGTCATTTAGCTAAGTGGAATGAATATAAAGATTTGCCATATAAGGGAACTGTAGAAGAAGATAATGCAAATATTAAATATGGTGATGTTAATTCTGATGGTGTGGTTGACACAACTGATGCAACAGTGTTATCTGGATATATTGCTGGTAGTTCAAAATTTAATTTAACAGAAATTGGAAAAAAGGCAGCTGATGTTAACTTAGATGGTGTAATTGATACAACTGATGTAAGTATTATAAACCTATATATAGGTGGTTCTATATCTGAATTACCATATAAAAGATAGTGTTTAAAAATGTTAAAGTTGATTATTTTCAACTTTTTTCTATGCATTGGTATTTATTTATGGTAAAATAAATATAGATTGCAGGTGGTAGTGTGCGCAGTATATATGATATTAGTTATAAAGATTTAGAAAAGTTTTTTATAGATAATGGATACAAAAAGTTTAAAGCTAAACAAGTATATGATTGGCTATATAAAAAGAGAGTCAAAAGTTTTAATGATATGCATAATGTAAGTAAGAATGTGATTGAATTACTTAATAATAATTTTTATTTTAGTGATATTGAGATTCTAACTAAAAAAGAAGATGTTGATGTTAAAAAATATTTATTTGGTCTATCTGATAACAATAAAGTAGAAGCAGTACTTATGTATCATGATTATGGCAATAGTTTGTGTATTTCAACACAAGTAGGTTGTAATATGGGGTGTGCATTTTGTGAGTCTGGTAGACTTAAGAAAGTACGTAATTTAGAATCATTTGAAATGGTTATGCAAATACTTAAAATAGAAGAAGATATTAAGGATAGAATTACTCACGTAGTATTAATGGGTATTGGAGAACCTTTTGATAACTATGATAATGTAATTAACTTTATTGATATCATAAATGATAATAATGGTGTTGCCTTAGGTAGTAGACATATAACGGTTTCCACTTGTGGTATTGTACCTAAGATTAGAGAGTTTACCAAGTATGATAAACAGGTTAATCTGGCAATTAGTCTGCATGCTCCTAATAATGAGATTAGAAATAAGATAATGAATATTAATAAAGCATATAAAATAGAAGAGTTAATTGATAGTATTAAAGATTATATTAAAGTAACTAATAGAAGAGTAACTTTCGAATATATAATGCTTAAAGGAGTTAATGATACTAAGGATTGTGCGATAGAGCTATCTCATTTATTAAAAGGAATAAACTGTTATGTAAATATAATACCTTACAATGAGACTAGTCATATTGAATTTAAAAAAAGTAGTAAGAATTCTATATTAGAGTTCTATGATATATTGAAAAAAAATAATATAAGTGTTACAATTAGAAGAGAATTTGGTAGTAAGGTATCTGCTGCGTGTGGACAACTTCGAGCAAATTATAAGGAGGAATTATGAAGTACTCGTATATAACTGATCCGGGTAAAGTAAGAGAACGTAATGAAGATAGTGTTAATATCGTTGAAAATGCAAGTGGCGAGATTTTAATGGCTGTTGCAGACGGTATGGGAGGACACAAGGATGGTGAAGTAGCAAGTAGTATTGCGCTAAATCATATCGCAACTAGATTTAAAAGTATAAGTAGTGTAGGAAATAAAGAAGATGCAATTAATTGGATTAGTGATATAGTTAAAGAAGCTAATGCATTAATATATAAATATGTTGCAGAACATAAAGAGTCTGCTGGTATGGGTACTACTATGGTTCTTGCACTTCTAACAAAAGACTTCTTGCTTGTTGGTAACATTGGAGATTCATCTGGTTATGTAATTAAGAATAAAAAATTACACAAAGTAACAGTTGATCATACGTTAGTTAATTTGCTTGTTAAGTCGGGTGAGATTACAGAAGAGGATGCTAAGAATCATCCTAAGAAAAATGTATTAATGCGTGCACTTGGTGCATCTCCTGATGTTGAGATGGATATTTTCAATGTTGAACTTGGAGTTGATGGTATATTTTTATGTAGTGATGGACTTACTAACATGTTAGATGATGATACTATTATGAAAGTATTAAATAATAATGAAATGGATATCGATGAGAAACTAGATAAACTGATATTTAAGGCTAATAATAGAGGGGGTAGCGACAATATATCGATTGCATATTTGAATAAGGAGGATAAGTATGATAATTAAGGGACAATTAATCGATAATCGCTATAAGATAATTAAATCAATTGGCGAAGGTGGAATGGCTAATGTATATTTAGCATTTGATACAATTTTAGAACGTGAGGTTGCGGTTAAAATATTAAGAGGAGATTTAGCAGAGGATGAGAAGTTTGTACGTAGATTTCAGCGTGAGGCAAATTCTGCAAGTTCACTTAAACACCCTAATATAGTAGAGGTATATGATGTAGGGGAAGATGATGGTAAGTATTTTATCGTAATGGAATATATTAATGGTAAAACATTAAAAAGTTTAATTAAAAAGCGTGGTGTTCTAACACTAGAAGAAGTAATAGATATTATGTTACAACTTACTTCTGCTGTATCATGTGCACATGATAGTTATATAATACATCGTGATATTAAACCACAAAATGTAATGATATTAGAAGATGGTAGAGTTAAGATTACTGATTTTGGTATTGCGATGGCTCTTAATAATAATGAACTTACACAAACTAATTCAGTAATGGGTTCAGTTCATTATTTACCCCCAGAACAAGCTAATGGTAGTGGTTCGACAATTAAAAGTGATATATATTCATTAGGTATTTTAATGTTTGAATTACTTACTGGTAAACTTCCATTTAAAGGCGAGAATGCAGTTGAGATAGCTATTAAGCAGATGCGTGAACCAATTCCATCTGTAAGAAGTATATCTCCTGATATTCCACAGAGTGTAGAAAATGTAGTTTTAAAAGCATGTGCGAAAAATCCTAAAAATAGATATGATACTGCTCGTGAGATGTTTGAAGATATAAAAACTTGTATGGATCCAGTTAGAAGTGATGAAAAAAGAATAGTATACCAGTATCCAGAAAATGATTTAGATGAGACTAAGGTTATGCCTAATTTAAGTAGACTTAATAATCATAAAGAAGAAGTTGAAGAAACTGAAGAAGAAGTTAAAGAGACTAAGAAGTTTAATAAGATCATGATTATACTAGGTATTGTTGCTGGAGTACTTGTGTTAGGTATTATAATTGCAATTATAGCTGGTAAATTAAAAGGTAAATATATATCTATTCCAAATGGATTAGTTGGTGAAAAGAAAGCAGATGTAATAGAAATTCTTGAAAAGGACTTTAAAGTAAAAGAGAAAAAAGAATACAGTGATAAATATAAAAAGAATATTGTAACTAAAGTTAATCCTAAAGAAAATAGTAAAGTTAAAAAGGGTAGTACTGTAACTATTACAATATCTAAGGGTAAGAAACAGATTACTGTTGAAGATTATACTGGTATGAATATTGATACAGTTAAGAAAAAATTAGAAGATGCAGGAGTAAGTGTTGTTGTTACTGCTAAGAAAGTAGATAAGAGTGGTAATTATAAAGAGAATACTGTTATTGAGCAGAGTGTTAAATCTGGTGAAAAACTAAGTAAAGGGGATGCTATTGAACTTACTTATGCAACACTAATTACAGTATATCCTGATTTTACTAATGGTAAGTATACAGTTAATGATGTAAATAGTTTCTGTGATGAAAACAAGATTAAATGTACATTTGAAGAAAAGGAGTCTACTAGTAAAGAAGCGGGTGCAATACTAGAGCAAAGTAAAAAAGAAGGTAGTGAGGTAGCTAGTGGTGATACTCTTAAAATAACTACTGCAAAGGCTAAGAGTCTTACTGTATCATTTAGTCTAGATGGTGGAACTGGTAATATTAGCGCCCAAACTGTTGAATATAATAAGACAGCATCTGAACCAAGAAGTAATCCAACTAAGACTAATTGTGAGTTTGAGTATTGGACTTTAAATGGTAATAGATTCTATTTTGATACTAAGATTACTAGTGATACTACATTGGTTGCTAAATGGAGTTGTAAGAGTGAACCAATTCAAGCAGGAACTAATACAGATGATAAAGATAAGGATAAAGAAAATACAAATTCAGTAGGTTAATATGATAGGTAAAATAGTAAAACAAATTAGTAATGATTATACAGTTAAGGTAGATAATAACTTATATACTTGTAAGGCTAGGGGAAAGTTTAAGCATGATGGCATTACACCACTTGTTGGTGATAATGCCTTAATTGACCCTGATAATAAATTAATATTAGAAATACTACCAAGAATTAATGAACTAATAAGACCTAGTATTGCTAATGTTGATCAAGCGGTTATTGTTATGAGTAATAAAATACCCGAGTTTTCACTTGATTTACTTGATAAACTATTATGTATTATTGAATATAATAATATTAAACCAATAATCTATGTATCTAAAACTGATTTATTAGATAGTGATGAATTAGATATGTTAGAAGATGTAATAAATTATTATAGGGTTATTGGTTATAAAGTATATACAGATTTATCAATTAAAGAAGTATTTAAAGATAAAGTAACTGTATTTGTAGGTCAAAGTGGAGCAGGAAAATCTACTTTACTTAATAAACTTGATAGTAATTTATCACTAATTACTGGAGAAGTATCAGAAGCACTAGGTAGGGGCAAGCATACTACTCGGCATGTTGAGTTAATTAACACATTAGGTGGTCTTATAGCAGATACTCCAGGCTTTTCTAAAATATCGTTTATTGGTATGAGTAAGGAAGATATTAGAGATAACTTTATTGAGTTTAATAAGTATAGAGATGAGTGCAAGTATAAAGACTGTATGCATGATAAAGAAGATGAATGTGAAATTAAGAATGAAGTAAATAATTCTAATATTTTAAAGTCTAGATATCAGAATTATTTAAAATATATAAAAGAAGTATCAGGAGGTATCAAATGATTTCAACATCCATATTGTCTATAAAGGATAACCTAGGGGAAAATATAAAGAAGTTAGATTTAACATCTACAGATTTTATGCACGTTGATGTTATGGATGGTATATTTGTTGATAATATATCTGTTGCATATGATGTATATGAAGAATTACTTGATAGTTGTAATACTCCACTTGATGTACATCTAATGGTAAGTGATGTTAAAAAGTATATAGATTTCTATCGTGAATTAAAACCAGTTATTATGACGTTTCACTATGAAGCTGTTGATAATCATAGAGATGTTATCGACTATATTAGATCATGTGGTATAAAGGTAGGTATGTCTATTAAGCCTAGTACAAAGGTTGAAGAAATACTTGAATTATTACCATACTTGGATGTAGTACTTGTTATGAGTGTAGAACCAGGAGCCGGTGGTCAAGAGTTTATCTATGATAGTCCAGTTAAGATTAATGAATTAGATAAAATAAGAAAAGAAAAGAACTATTCTTACTTAATTGAAGTAGATGGTGGAGTAAATGATATTACTTCTAAGCTATGTAATAATGCTGATATACTAGTTGTAGGTAGTTTTATAACTAATAGTGAGAATTATGAAGAACAAATTGAAAAGATAAAAAAAACACTTGATTAAAAAAATAATTTATTATATACTATAGTGCGTTGGAGGTTAATTATGGAAAAAAATAAAAGTTTAAAAGAAGTAGTAATTAAAATAGAAGGTAAAGATTGGTTAGATGCATTAGATCAAGCATTCAAAAAAGTTAGTAAAGATAAAACAATTGCTGGATTTAGAAAAGGTAAAGCACCTAAAAATATTTATTTAAAACATTATGGCGTTGAATCATTATTTTATGAAGCATCAAATATATGTGTAGATAAAGCATATAATAAGATGATAGAAGAAAACAAAGATTTAACTATTGTATCGCAACCAATTTTAGATATTAGATCAATTGATGAGAAGCATATTGAATATGTATTTACTTTAACTTTAAAACCAGAAGTAAAACTTGGTAAATATAAAGGGCTAAGTGTTAAAAAAGATAAAGTAAAAGTAACTAAAGAAGAAGTTGAACATGAAATTAAACATATGAGAGAAGATTATAAAGAAATAGTTATTAAAGATGGTAAGATTGAATCTGGAGATATTGCCATAATTGATTTTGAAGGATTTAAAGATGGTGTAGCATTTGATGGTGGTAAAGGTGAGAATTATTCACTTACTATTGGTTCAAATACATTTATTCCAGGATTTGAAGATCAATTAATTGGACATATTACAGGAGATGAAGTAGATGTTAATGTAACATTCCCAAGTGATTATCATGTTGAAGAATTAAAAGATGCACCTGTAATATTTAAAGTTAAGATTCATGAAGTTAAACAAACAGTACTTCCAGAATTAGATAAAGATTTCTTTGAAGATTTAGGTATGGAAGGAATTGATTCAAAAGAATCTCTAGAAAAACAAGTAAAAGAAAATATTAAAACTCGTAAAGAAAGTGCTGCAGAAGATAAGTATATTGATGAATTGTTAAAAGAAATTGCAGATAATACAGAAGTAGATATTCCTGATACTATGATTAACGATGAAGTTAATCATATGATTGAACACTTTAAAGAACATATTACAATGCAAGGTATTACAATTGAGCAGTTCTATCAATTTACTAACTCATCAGAAGATAAGTTAAAAGAAGAGTATCATGATGAAGCATTAAGAAGAGTTAAGAATAGATTAATTATTGAAAAAATAATTGAAAAAGAAAAAATAGAAGTATCTGATGAAGAAGTAGATGCAAAATTAGAAGAACTTGCAAAGAAATATAATATGACTAAAGAAGAAGTTAAGAAAGAATATGATGATAATTTAGATTATATTAGTTTTGACTTAAAAGTTAGAAAAGTATTTGATATAATTAAGGGTGAGTAAGTATCAACAAAAAGTTGGTACTTTTTTTGCGCTTTTGTTGTCATATAAAAATATTTATGGTATTATATTTATTAGATAGAAGGTGCTTATATGGATAATAATAAATCATTAAAAAGTTTTATTAGAATTATGATTATGTTTGTATTAATATTTGTAATCATTAGTAGTTGTTTTAATGGTGGTAAGAAGAAAAATACATTTAGAATTATTGCTTCTACTTCAACACGTAGTATGGAATCTAGTATAAAGAAGTTTGCAAAAGATGAAGGTTTTAGTGTTGATATTGATTACTATGGAGATTTAGAGATAGTTGATATTTTAAATGAGAACGCTAGTAAATATGATGCAGTATGGATTTCTAATTCAATATGGCTATATAATCTAGATAGTAGTAATATTATTACTGATAGTAAGTCCATTGTAATTGATCCAGTTGTTCTTGGAATAGATAAGAGTAAAGCTATAGAATTAGGTTATGTAGATAAAGATATCTATAACAAGGATATACTAGAGAGTGTTAGAAATGGAGATTTAAAGTATATAATGTCTTCTGTTACTAAGACTAATACTGGGGCTACTACATATTTGAATTTCTTAAATAGTCTTGCCGGTAATCCTGAGGTATTAACTAGTGACAATTTAAATAATGATACTTTACTTAATGATTTAAAGGATTTATTTAAGGGAGTAGAAAGAGTATCAGGGGATGAAGATTATTTACTTGAGATTTATGATAATGGTAATTATAATGCCATGTTTAATTATGAAAGCACTTTAATTAATTATAATAAAAAAAGGGTAAGTAAAGGGTTAGAACCGCTATACTTAGTTTATCCTAAGGATGGTGTTGCGATTAATGATATGCCTATTGCTTACATTAATAATGATTTAAATGATACTAAGAAGAAAGAAAAGTTTACTAAATTACAGGAATACTTAAGAAGCGATGAAATGATTAGTAAGATGGAACGTCTTGGTTATCGTTCTTGGTATGGTGGTGTTAAAGAGGATACTGATAAAAGTGTATTCAATCCTGATTGGGGCATTGATACTACTAAGTATTTAAAAGATATGAAGTTTCCTAGTAAAAAGGTGATGAGTGAAGCTATTAACTTATATATTGAGAAGTTAAGAAAATCAACTCACGTAGTATTCTGCCTAGATGTATCTGGTAGTATGTATGGGGAAGGACTTGATACTCTTAAGGATGCAATGAATTATATTCTTAATTATGAAACTGCATCTAAAGATAAATTACAGTTTTCTGATACTGATAAAATAACTATTATAACGTTTGATGATACTTATAAGGTATATGATACTAAGTTAGGTAATGATACAGAAAGTGTGATATCTATTATAAACTCACTTGATGTGGGTGGAGCTACTAATATATATGATACAAGTGTAGAAGCATTAAAGATACTTGATAAGGACGATTCTAATGAATATACTAAAACAGTAATACTTATGACTGATGGTATGTCTAATGTAGGAAGTTTCTATGATTTAGAATCTTATTATAAAAAGAATAAGTTAGATATTCCAATTTATAGTATTACATTTGGAGATTCTTCAGAGTATCAATTACGTGAGATTGCACTTCTTACTAATGGTAAAGTATTTGATGGTAAACATAACTTAAAGGGTGCATTTAAAGAAGTAAGGAGTTATAACTAATGAAGGGTAAAGAGATTATTTCTGCACTAGTAGGTTCATCATTTTTCGCACTACCTTATATTGCTCTAGCTACACCGCTCGCACCCGCACTTGCGATAGGTGCAGGAGCCTTTGTTGCAGCAGAGTTAGTGCTTTCTAGTTATAAACCTAAAGAGACTCTAAAAGATACCAATGTAAGCTTATATACTAAACTAAATAAAGCTAAAAAAGATAATAAGAAAATATTAGAATTAATACCTAAGATAGATAATATGGATACTAGAAAGAATCTAAATGAAATAAATGATATAGTAAACAAAATAATTAAAGAAGTAGAAAGAAGACCTAAGAAAGCGGATAATATTAAGAATTTCTTTGATTATTATTTACCAGTATTAGTTAAGATTACTGATAGATATGATGAGATAGAAAATCAAAGGTTAGTATCAAGTGAAGGAAAGAACTTTATTGTTAAAGCAGATACTATGATTAATAATACTAAAGATGCATTTAATACAATACTTGCGTCCCTTTATGAAAAAGATATAATGGATATAGATGCTGATATGAAGATATTTGATATGATGTTAAAAGCAGAAGGTATTACAGATGATAATTCAATTATGAAACAAGCGAAGAAAGGAGTAAAAAATGAAAAATAAGAAGTTATTTATTGGAATAGGTATATTTATAGTGCTTATTATAAGTATTGTTGTAATTAAAAATCTTGGAGATAAAGGAATTACTAGTAATAAGTTAACTGATGTGTTTGTAGCAACAGGTGGTGGTAAAGAAGATTTCTTATCAGATAAAGAAGTAATTAAAATTCTTAAAAATAAATATCATATTAATCCAGTATTTGATACTTGGAGTAATGGTAAGACTATAACTAAACCACTTATTAGAGAGTCTATTGGACTAGGTAATAGTAATATAGTTGATGATATTGCAAATGGTAAAGAGTATTCAGTATTATCTAGTGGAGTATCTAGGTATGATGCACTCTTTACATCAGATCAAAGATTTTATGATTATTATAAATTACAACCTAACAAGGAATTAGGAGAAGCTGATAGATATACTGTATTAGATGGTGGACTTACATTAAATACTCCAATAGTAATATATAGTTGGGGTCGTGTTGTAGATGCTTTAATTAATGAAGGGATTGTTACTAATACTGATGGAGTGTATTATATTACTGATATGAATAAGTTAATTAATTATATTTTAGAAGGTAAGAGTTGGTCAGATATTGGTCTTACTGAGTTATATGGTAATATAAATATTGCATCAACTGATCCTGTATCATCATCACCAGGGGCTACTTATTATGGATTATTACTTTCAATACTTTCTGGTGGACAAGTAACTAGTGATAATATAGAAGCAAATCTACCTAAATTAAAAGAGTTCTATACTAAGTCAGGATATATGAATAATACACCTGCTGATCTTTTTGAAAGATACTTAAAAACTGGTTTAGGTGGAGAACCAATGATAGTTGATTACGAAAAAAGTATTATTGATTTTAAAAATTCATCACCTGATGCATTTGAACAGGTAAAAGATGATATTAGGGTACTTTATCCAACTCCAACTATTTGGAACTCACATTGTTTTACAGTTTTTAGTGAGAATGGTAATAAACTTTATAAAGCATTAGAAGATAAAAAAATTCAAGAGATTGCATTTACCAAATATGGTTTTAGAACTGGTATTACTGGTGGAAATTATGAAGTAGAATCTATTGGTATAGGTATACCTAAAAGTATAACTAGTACTGTAACTAGTTTAAAGATGGATATATATAACCAATTAATTGAGTATTTGAGGTAATTATGAAAAAAGTATTTAGTTTATTAACTATATTTTTATCAATATTTATATGCAGTAAAGTATATGCATATAAATCATATAAAATAGGTATGTAATAACATATAATGATATTGACTTTTATGTAATAAAAGATAGTAGTGAAGATGAAGATTATGTAGTTCTTTTAAAGGCGGAAGCACTTACGAAAAAAGAAATAGAATACTTAAACATAAATGAAATTTATATAAGCGATAAAGGTAATGTTAAATTTGGTAATAGTAATGATTATAATACTTCTGATGCCAAAAAAGTGGTCGATGCTTGGGTAAATAAAAATTTTAAAACAGGAGATTTTAAAAGTCAAAGATTAATAACTTTAAATGAATTGATTGATAATTTTGGTTTTAGATTTGATGAAAACAATCCAACAGATACGGTTTATGCAAAAGATTCATTAAACTTTGATTTTATATTAATTGATGAAGCATATTTCACTATGAGTAAATATATTGATAGTGATTTAAATATATGGTTTGTAACTAATTATGGGTTAGTAAGAAGTCTTGATGTTAATCACCCAGGTTCAAATTCAAATGTACGGCCTGTTGTTGAACTATATAAATGTGCGATAGATGATACTTGTAATAATAATAATAATAATATAATAGAAAATCCTGATGATAATAAAGAAAACGATAATGTTATTATAAATAATAATAAAGATGAATCAAAAACAAAAGTTAGTGTTCCAAATACATTAAAAAGCATATCAGGTTTTATTATATTAATTGGATTAGTACTTGTATGTGTGGGATTAAATATATTTATAATTGTAAAAAATAGGAGTCATAAATGAAAAAAGTAATAATATTTATATCTTTAATAACTAGTATATTTATTCTAAATAATAAAGTTTATGCATATCAATCTTATAAAATAGGTGATGAGGTAACATATAACGATATAGATTTTTATGTTATTAAAGATAGTAGTGAAAATGAAGATTATGTTATTTTGCTTAAAGCAGAACCTCTTACAGTAGATGAAGTAAATACATATGGAGGAGTAGGAACAGATAATAATCATGTTAATATGCTTGGTTCAGATAATAATTCTTATTATCAAAACGCTTATAACGTTAATGGGTATGGAGGAATGAGTTATCATGATCAGGGTAGTGTTGGAAAATCAAACTATGAAAACAGTGCAGTAAAACACGTAGTAGATACTTGGGCTGATTCAAATTTTAAAAATCAGGATATAATATCTAAGCGATTGCTAAATTATGATGATATAATTAATGGTATAGGTTATGATGAAAATAACATAATATATGGTTGGTATATTTCTGTTACAGATAAAATTCCAACTTGGTTTTACAATGAAAAATATTGGTATTGGACTATGGTTCCTAATGAAAATTATGATTATGAGTTATGGGTAGTTACAAATGAAGGACATATAAATACTTCTTCTGCAGTTGGTAATTTCAATATTGTAGTGCGACCTGTAGTTGAATTATACAAATGCGCAATAGATAATAGTTGTAATAATGGTGATATCATAAATGATACTGATAATAATAAAGAAATTGATGATAATAAGAGTGATGATAAAAAAGAAACTGAAAAACCAATCATAAATAATAATAAAAATGAATCAAAAACAAAAGTTAGTGTTCCAAATACATTAAAAAGCATATCAGAATTTATTATATTAATTGGATTAGTACTTGTATGTGTGGGATTAAATATATTTATAATTGTAAAAAATAGGAGTCATAAATGAAGAAATTAATATTAAATATAAGTTTAACATTTATTATGTTAATTTTGAGTACTAAAGTATATGCCTATAAATCATATAAAATAGGTGATGTAATAACATATAATGATATTGATTTTTATGTAATAAAAGATAGTGGTAGTGATAGTGATTATGTTGTTCTTTTAAAGGCTGATCCTTTTACAATAAGTGAAATGAATTCTTATAATCAAAATGTAGAAAGAGATTGCTATTATTATTATAGTCCACAGGTTGAATCATATAGAAATCTTTTTGGTACAATGAGGTTTTATGAAAGTACTAGTTGTGGATATAATTGTGATCAACATTGGGTGACAAGTGGATGTACAAATGATTATAACAAGTCTAATGTTAAAATTGTAGTAGACGCTTGGAGTGAAGATAAGTTTGATAGAAATATTCTAAAAAACGTACGTCTTATAACGTTGGATGATTTAAAGGAATTAGGATATGAATATAAGAGTACTTGTGCTACATGTCAAGAGTGGGTAAAAACTAGTAAAACTCCTAAATGGTTAATAACTGCACGCTATGGTTTAGGAAGTTTTTTGACTATGATTCCTGTCGAAGGTAGATCCGATTATGTATATACTGTTGCAGAACATGATCTTTCTGGTTTTGGAAATAGCGGATATATTAGACCTGTAGTAGAGCTTTATAAATCTGCATTAGGAGATACAAAAGAATACAAAGACGAAGATTTAAGTGGTGAAATTACCGAACAAAATAAAGTTAAAATATATAATACATATGAATTTGGAGATAAAGTTACATATAATGGTATGGATTTTTATGTTATTAAGGAAAGTGATAAGTATTCTAATTATGTTACTCTTTTAAAAGAAAAACCTTTATTAACATCTGAGGTAAGTAATTATGGAAATAATCATGTTAATAGATATGTTAAAGATTCTTTAGGTGTTGTTTTAGATGTTGATGGATTTGGGAATATTGCATATTATAGCAGAGAAAAATGTTCAAATATAAATTATAACATAAAAAAAGGTTGTTCTTCAGATTATAATAGAAGTGATGTAAAATATGTAGTGGATGCTTGGACGCTAGATATGTTCGATAAATCTAAACTAGTTAGTGATGAATTAGGTTATAAAACTAGGTTGATAACATATGATGAGCTTATAAATATAGGGCTTAATATTTCTCAAAAAGTAACCGATGATACATTTGAAATTTCTGAAGGTGTTCCAACTTGGTTATATAGTTTTTCTTATTTTTGGACAATGAGTCCTTATTATGATTCAACCGAAGAAGTTTGGATTGGACGTAATGGCGTTGAAGAACAACAGGTATATAATGCTTATGCAACAATAAGACCTGTAATAAATTTAAAAAAAGAATCTATTGGTTATGAAACAATTAATGAAGATGGTAAAATAGATTATAAAAAAGTTGATGATAAAAAGAATAATAATCAAGTATCTGTACCTAATACTGTTAAAAAAGTATCAATAATATTTATAATTCTTGGAGTCGTTGCTTTAACAATTAGTGTAATAGTATTTATAATTAAGAGAAAAAAATGAGAGTAAAGAGTGAGATTATATGAAGAGATTATTTAATTTATTAATTATATTTTTATCAATATTTATATGTAGTAAAGTCTATGCATATAAGGAATATAAAATAGGTGATGAAGTAACATATAATGATATAGATTTTTATGTTATTAAAGATAGTAGTGAAGATGAAAATAGTGTTATATTATTTAAACAATATCCTTTAACTGTAGAAGAAGTTGATTTATATGGAGGAGTAGGGACTGATAATAATCGTGTAAATATTAATGATAATTTTTCTGTTTCTTATCGCTATAAGGCATCTAATAATAAAGGCTATGGTGGCATGATACGATGTAGTAGTACAATTTGTCAAAACCAGTCTGATAATTCAAAACCATATGAAAATAGCGATATTAAATATGTACTTAATGCTTGGGGAATGGATAAATTAAATATAAAAGATATAAAAGATTTACGACTTATAAAGTACGAAGAACTTGCAGAAAATCTTGGCTATATTAATGAACCATTTAATGGAACTGTTGCTCTTCCTAGAAACCTAAATGGGTCTATGAAAATTGTGGATATTCATATTGGACAATGAGTAATCGTGAAGATTCTAATACATTATGGATTGTTAAGGATGATGGATATCTTGCGGATGAGTGTAATGGTGGATGTCTTAATGAAATACGACCTGTTGTTGAGCTTTATAAATGTGCAATAGATGATAGTTGTAATAATAGTGATATAGAAAAAGATACTGGTGATAATAAAGAAACTGAGAAAGTAATAATAAGTAATAATAATGAATCAAAAACAGAAGTAAAAGTACCAAATATATTAAAAAGTGTATCAGGATTAATTATATTGATTGGAATGGTACTTACATGTGTTGGATTAAATATATTTATAGTAATTAAGAATAAAGATAGAAAGAAGGATTAAAATGAATGGATTAGAATTAAAAGTAGAAAAGAAGATGGATGAGGAAGAGGTTAAAGAGTTAGTTAGTGATAAAGTAACGGAAGAAAAAATTGAAGAATCGCTTAACTATGATTTATTAAGTGAGGAAGAGAAGAAAGCTGTAGATGATTTTAATAGTAAAATAGATATTAATGATGCAACAGAGATTTTACAGTTTGGTGCTCCTGCACAAGATAAAATATCGAAGTTTTCTGATAGTATTTTAGAGGATGTTAAAACTAAGAATACTGGTGAAGTAGGGGACTTGCTTGCTAATTTGGTTAGTCAAATTAAGTCATTTGATTCAGATATTGCAGGTAGTAAGAAGAAGGGATTCTTTGCTAAGTTATTTTCAAGTGCGAAAAAAGAACTTGATTATATAATTGCTAGATATAGTAAGATTGAGAAGAATATTGATACTATTGAGGGTAATTTAGAAAAAGATAAATTACAGATGCTTAAGGATATTAGTATTTTTGATACTATGTATGAGAAGAATCTAGAGTATTTTAAAGAGATATCTTTATATATAATTGCAGGAGATAGAAAGATTGAAGAATTAAGAAATAAAGTGCTTCCTGAATTAAAAGCAAAAGCAGAGAAAAGTGGAGATCAACTAGATATCCAAAAGGTAAATGATATGGAAAGTATGATTACTAGGTTTGAGAAGAAAATATATGATTTAAAAACAACTAGAATTATATCTATTCAAATGGCTCCACAAATTAGATTATTACAAAATAATGAAGCTGAGTTAGTTGAGAAGATTCAGAGTTCTATTACTAACACAATACCTTTATGGAAGAATCAAATGGTACTTGCACTAGGTATTAATAATGCAAAGCAAGCTTTAAAAACTCAACAAGAAGTATCTAAGCTTACTAATGAGATGTTAGTTAAGAATAGTGAAACACTAAAGCAAGGTTCTATTGATATTGCAGAAGAGTCTGAGAAGGCTATTGTTAATATTGAAACATTACAGAAGACTAATCAAAACTTAATTGAAACATTAGATAAAGTAATAGAAATTCATGAACAAGGTCGCATTAAACGTAGGGAAGCTGAAAATACTTTAACTGAGATTGAAAAAGAACTTAAGGCTAAAATGTTAGAAATACATGTAGAAAAGTAGTGATTAAGTGAATAAGATGGATTATTTAAAAGATATTTATACTGATTTCTTTGATAATAAATATAGTGTAGATAATAGTACTATTGATGATGGTATAAATATTGATTCAATATATATTACAGATGATTCTAAAGAATTACTTAAAAGAATTATTAGTTATATGGAAGATTATCATAATAAAGATAATATAGTTTATATACCTATTAGACTTGTTATTAATACAAATAGTACTAAAACTATAAAAGATGTAATAGATATATTAATTAATAGTGCGAAGAAATATTCATATACAAAGAATAATGATTATATAGATTATTCTTTGTATAAGATTAATAATACTGATTTAACTAAGTATGGTATTGTAAATATTACTGAGTTAAGTGGTATTAATATGGAAGATGATAAGACTCATAAGAAGTTAATGCATGAAATAGATAATATATGTGTAAGTGATGATAGACTAATAACTATTATATCTGGTGATGATGATTCTATTAATAATTTCTTTTTGGGTTATGAAGATATTAAAAATAATTATTTTAATTATAGTATTACTGGTGTAAGTCCTAGTATTCAAGATATTTATAACAATATAGCAAGTAGTATAAGTATTAGTAATGAATTAGGAGTTAAATTACTTGATTATATAACTAAGACATATAATGATACTAAGGATTATTATAATTATCAGAATGAATTGATTAAATATATTTCATTTAATAATAGTGTTCCTTTAATAAAAGAGACTAAGAGTATAGAAGATGTATTTAAAGAGCTTGATAGTTTAGTAGGTCTTAATAAAGTAAAAAAAGCACTTCATGAATTAGTTGATTTAATGACTCTTAAAAATAAGACAGATAAACTAAGTATAGGCAATGTTAATATGCATATGGTTTTTCTTGGTAATCCTGGTACAGGTAAAACTACTATTGCTAGACTTATTGCAGATATTATGTATAATTTAGGTTATATTAAAGAAAATAAATTAATTGAAGTTAGTAGTAAAGATTTAATAGCTGAATATGTAGGACAGACAGCAATTAAAACTAATAGTGTAATAGAAAAAAGTTTAAATGGAGTATTATTTATAGATGAGGCATATACTCTTGCTAGTAATAATAATTCTTATAATGATGAGGCTATAGCTACTTTAATACAAGCAATGGAAAACTATCGTGATAAATTAATTGTGATATTTGCAGGATACACTAAAGAAATGCAAGCATTCTTGGATTCTAATTCTGGTATAGTATCAAGAATAGGGTATACTTTAGAGTTTGATGATTATACAACTGATGAGCTAGTTAAAATATTTATTAACTTTATGAATAAGAGTGGTTTTGTAGTAGAAGACAGCGCTATAGAATACTTAAAAAGTATTATTGATAAAAATAGAACTATGAAAAACTTTGGTAATGCTAGATTTATAAGAAATATATATGAGAAAACTATTATTAAACATGCTTCTAGAGTTAAGAATAATAAACAAAATAAAATACTTACAACAATAACTAAAGATGATATAAGCACTGATAATTTAATTATGAAATAAGTGCTGTCAAGATATTAATAAAATTTCTTGTCTTATTCTTAGGAGCAGGAAGTAGTAATGGTGGATTGTTTAAGAAATTCATTAGCTCATCTACAATTTCTTTTATTATTTCTTTATCATCCTTAGTTTCTACAGTATCAGCAGTATCAAAATCAACACCAAGCATTAGTTTTATTTGTTCATGAATATACTTTTCATTAATCATAATATATAAAGTATCTCCATCAATATCAATAGGGTCTAACTTGACATCTGGGACATTCCACTTATCAATCCATATATAAATATTTTGTCTGCTGATGTTACAAATCTTTTTACCAATAAGACTATCCTGTAATGAATTGATTCGGTCATTTGTTATTTCAGCACCTTTCTTTTGGTTAGCCTCCATTGCATTTGATATAGCGATAGCCTTAACTAGCTTATCATATCTATCATACTTAGAAAAACCAAATAGTGTATCAATGAAGTAAAAATGCTTGTTTTTATCTTTTTTATCATAGTAGTAAATTCTATCAAACTCAAGTTCACCAAATATAGTCATAATACTTCTATGACATCTAGGATTACTAATATTAAATTGTTTTTTTCTTTCTTTAGAGTTTGCATAAAGATTATCAAATATCTCAATAACCTCCTTAATAATTTTAAGAATAGCAATTCTAATATCTTTATCAAGGTTTAACATCAAGTTTTGATTCTTATTATTTGGTGTAGAATAGAAAATATTATTAATTATTTCGTCAGTTATATTGTTAGTTATTTCATTAATTTTAACTTTTATTAAATTTTTTGCTTCATTTATTAAAAAATGTGGTATAGTATACATAAGAGAACTCCTTTATATTCTTGTAACTTTATTATAACAGAGTTCTCTTTTTTGTGTACCTAGAATTATTTTACACTATCTTTTTCGAAAAACAATTTGACAAACAGATTGTTTTGTGTTAGTATAATCGCCATACAAATTATTTTTGGGGGGATTTTGATATGAAAAGATTTGTTAGTATTATTTTTAGTGTGCTTATTGCATTTATAAGTGTGTTTGGAATTACTAGTGCGAAAGCAGCAAGTTATCCAAGTAAGCTTGAAAATGTAAATAAGAATTATTTAATTAATTATAGCGGGTATAACCTATATTATAAAACTTATAGCGGAGGTTATGTATTTTGTACATCATTTCATGTACAAGGAGTTGGTACAAGTTGTACTTTAAGTAATAATCAGTGGAGTACACCTACACAAGCAGGTATTGCAGCTATTGTAAAGAAGTATAATAGTAATAAGACTGCACAAAACTATTATTATGCTGAACTTGCAATTAATGAGTTTTTATACTATAAAGAAACTGCTGATAAAACTAATAGAATTAGTTCAGTAAATGATGTTAGAAATTATACAGGTGTTGCTGATTATTATAGAGAAGCTGTTAAAGCATATGATCAAGCTAAAGCTAAATATACTATAACACTATCACCAAGTACTGTTAATTTTAAATTAGTTGGTGATTATTATATTTCTGATAAGATTACTGTAAAACAATCTAATGGTGCGGTTGGTGGATATGGTATACATTTATCAGGTGATGTAAAATCTGAATTAGAGAGTAAAAATGGTAATGAGTTTTATATTAGAGTAAAGAAAAGTGATATAAAACCAGGTACTACATCTAATATAACTATACTAGTTAATGGTAAAAAGTATATGAATGTAGCTAAAAAGTTTGATTGTGGTAGTGGTAATCAAACAATGACTCCTAATACTTATACTAGTGAGTTACTTGCAACAGCTACTGCTACAATTACTGGTAAGATAACTTTAAAAGGAAATAAAGTAAATATTAATAAGATTGATTCTGAAACTAAGAAACCTGTAAGCGGTGCAGTATTAGTAGTTAAGAATTCAAAAGGTAAAGAAATTGCTAAGTTTACAACTAGCGAAAAAGCATATGAACTTAAAAATTTAGAAGCTGGTGAATATACTGTTACGGAAGAAGAAGCACCAGAAGGATATAAGAAATCTAGTGAAATAGTTAAATTCAATGTTGCTAATGATGATAAAACAGTTAATGTTGAATTTAAAAATGAAAAGATTAAAAATCCAGTTGAAGTAAGTAAAAAAGATGCAACTACTAGTAAAGAGTTACCAGGTGCACATTTAGTTGTAAAAGATGCAGATGGTAATGTAGTTGATGAATGGACTTCTACTAAAGAAGAACATAAGATTAAAGATTTAAAACCTGGTAAGTATACTTTATCTGAAACTATAGCACCGGAGGGATATAGATTATCTACTACAACAGTAGAATTTGAAGTAAAAGGCGATGGATCTACAACAAAGGTAGAAATGTTAAATGAACCAATGAATAATACTAAAGTTAAGATTAATAAGATAGATGCTGATACTAAAGAGACTTTAAGTGGAGCAACAATTGTTATTAAGAATAAAGAAGGAAAAGAAGTATTAAAGCTTAAGTCTAGTGATAAGGCTAAAGTAATTGATAACCTTGAAGTAGGTGAATATACAGCAGTTGAAGTAGAAGCTCCAAAAGGATATCAATTAAATAAAAAAGCAGTATCATTTAAAGTAAATAAAGATGATAAGACTGTAAATATAGAAATATTAAATACAAAATATGTAACTAAAGTTGAAGTAAGTAAAAAAGATGCAACTACTAGCAAAGAATTACCAGGTGCTCATTTAGTAGTAAAAGATGCAGATGGTAATGTAGTTGATGAGTGGGTATCAACTGATGAAGTACATATTATAAAAGGATTAAAAGAAGGTAAGTTTACATTATCTGAAACTATAGCTCCAGAGGGATATAGACTACAAACTACAACAGTAGAGTTTGAAGTTAAAGCAGATGGATCTACAACAAAGGTAGAAATGTTAAATGAACCAATGAATAATACTAAAGTTAAGATTAATAAGATAGATGCTGATACTAAAGAGACTTTAAGTGGAGCAACAATTGTTATTAAGAATAAAGAAGGAAAAGAAGTATTAAAGTTTAAGTCTAGCGATAAAGCTAAAGTAATTGATAACCTTGAAGTAGGTGAATATACTGCAGTTGAGGTAGAAGCTCCAAAAGGATATCAATTAAATAAGAAAGCAGTATCATTTAATGTAAATAAAGATGATAAAACAATTAATGTTGAGATTTTAAATACTAAGAATGTAACAAGAGTTGAAGTTAGCAAGAAGGATGCGACAACTTCTAAAGAGTTACCAGGTGCTCATTTAGTAGTAAAAGATGCAGATGGTAATGTAGTTGATGAATGGATTTCTACTAGTGAAGAACATAAGATTAAAGATTTAAAACCTGGTAAGTATACTTTATCTGAAACTATAGCACCGGAGGGATATAGATTATCTACTACAACAGTAGAATTTGAAGTAAAAGGCGATGGATCTACAACAAAGGTAGAAATGTTAAATGAACCAATGAATAATACTAAAGTTAAGATTAATAAGATAGATGCTGATACTAAAGAGACTTTAAGTGGAGCAACAATTGTTATTAAGAATAAAGAAGGAAAAGAAGTATTAAAGTTTAAGTCTAGCGATAAAGCTAAAGTAATTGATAACCTTGAAGTAGGTGAATATACTGCAGTTGAGGTTGAAGCACCAAAAGGATATCAATTAAATAAGAAAGCAGTGTCATTTAAAGTAAATAAAGATGATAAAACAATTAATGTTGAAATCTTGAATACAAAATATGTAACTAAAGTTGAAGTAAGTAAAAAAGATGCAACTACTAGCAAAGAATTACCAGGTGCTCATTTAGTAGTAAAAGATGCAGATGGTAATGTAGTTGATGAGTGGGTATCAACTGATGAAGTACATATTATAAAAGGATTAAAAGAAGGTAAGTTTACATTATCTGAAACTATAGCTCCAGAGGGATATAGACTACAAACTACAACAGTAGAGTTTGAAGTTAAAGCAGATGGATCTACAACAAAGGTAGAAATGTTAAATGAACCAATGAATAATACTAAAGTTAAGATTAATAAGATAGATGCTGATACTAAAGAGACACTAGAAGGTGCGACACTTGTAATTAAAGATTCTAAAGGTAATGAGGTTAAAAGTTTTGTTACTACTAAAGAATCTTATGAAATAAGTGATTTAGAATTAGGTACTTATACAGTGTCTGAAACTAAGGCTCCAGAGGGATATGAATTATCTAATGAAGTTAAGAAGTTTACTGTTAGTAGAGATGATAAAGAAATAACTGTTGATTTTACTAATAGAAAAACTCCTAAGGTAAATACTGTAGAAATTAGTAAGAAAGATGCAACTACTTCAGAAGAATTACCAGGCGCACACTTAGTTGTTAAAAATAGTGAAGGTAAAGTTATTGATGAGTGGGTATCAACTAGCGAAGTACATATTATAAAGGGTATTGAAGCTGGTACTTATACATTAACTGAAACCATTGCTCCTGAGGGATATGTGTTATCAGAAAGTACTGTTGAATTTACAGTAAAAGATGATGGAACAACTACTAAAGTAGTAATGTATAATTCTAAAGAAAATACTCCAGTTCCACCAGCTCCAGAAAATCCTTCTAAACATCAAGTAGAGATTAGTAAACAAGATATTACAACTAAATCTGAATTACCAGGTGCAACACTTATTATAAAAGATGCTGCTGGTAATGAGATTGATAGATGGGTATCAGGAACTACTCCACATTATATCGAATTAGATGTAGGAGATTATACTTTAACTGAGGTACAAGCTCCAATTGGATATGATTTAAGTTATGAAGTTGTTAAGTTTAGTGTTAGTGATACAACTGATATAACAAGAGTAGTAATGTATAACTCTAAAACTCCTAATACATCTGATAGAAATATTACAAGTATTATTGGTATGATGTTTATATCAATGCTAGGTATTGGTGGATCAGTATTCAAATTAAAAACCAAAAAGAATAGTTAGTTAATAGCTATTCTTTTTCATTATTATATTAATTAATTAATTAATTGTTTTACCTGGAATACCAACTATAGTAGCATTATCTATAACATCTTTTAATACTACGACATTCGCACCAATTTTAACATTATTACCAATTTTAATATTTCCTAGAATCTTCGCACCACATCCTATTATTACATTATTTCCAATTGTCGGATGTCTTTTTCCTTTATCTAATCCTCTTCCCCCTAATGTAACACCATGGTATATAGTAACATTATCTTTAATAATAGTAGTCTCACCAATAACTATACCTGTACCATGATCTATAAATAAATTCTTACCAATAATCGCACCAGGATGTATTTCAATTCCATTTTTCCTTTTTGCTCTCTCGCTTAGAAATCTGGCAATAAAATAATGCTTTCTAATATAGAAAAAATGAGCAATCCTATAGTAAATTAGTACTTTAAAACAAGGATATAAGAATACTTCTAAATTACTATTAATAGCTGGATCATTCTTTCTAATTAGTTTTATTTATTCTTTAATATACTTAAACATATCCACCTCAATATATTTTATTTTGAATATTATAGATGAGTAATTATAACTGTTTATCTTTAATCAATCTTTTTACAAGCTTTTTTGCAATATCTTCTTTTCCGTAAGATTTAGTTATATTATCATTTTTATCTATAATTAACGCTTTATGATTACCTTGTCTTATATTAGCTAAATCATTCGCAATCACATAATCACATTTGTTTTTATCTCTTAATTCTTTAGCTACTTTAATAAGTTTAAGTTCATCTACATTATCTAATAATTTAAATCCAACTAATATAGTTTTAGGACTAGTATTTTTAATTATAGAAATAATCTTTGGTGTAGGCTTTAATACTAGAATTAGATTATCTTCATTAGATGGTATTTTTGATTCATTATACTTTTTAGCGCTACTAAATACATCTTTGATATTATTATCTTTAGTATTTAAAGATTTATCTAAGTAATTCATATTAGTTACGTAGTTAATAGTATAGTCTGATACAGCCATTGAATGAATAAAAATATCAATCTTATTATTTATAAGTAAATCTTCTATAACACACTTAGTATTATCCGCACCATTTACTTCAATTATTTTTACCTTATCATGATTTGGTTTAAGTGCATTCTTAGGGCATACATAATATATTAAATCTATATTATTGTAAGAAAGAAAAGTATTAGCTATAACTAATCCTAATTTACCAGTTGATGAATTAGTAATCTTTCTTACATTATCTATATATTCGCTTATTCCACCAGCAGTAATTACAATATTCATAAATCTCTCCTTAAATATTTTTTATTTATATAAGTTTTAGTAAGAACTTTATTTATTTCTTCATCTGATATTGGATAATTATTAGACTTAAATTCTGCTTCAACATTATTACTAGTTATCTTTAATTCGTCTCCTAATTTAATATCTATATCTATATTATTAGTATAATTAAAGTATAATTGACCAAGTAATAGTTTAAAGTTAGTAATATTTTTAAAAATATTCCCATCAATTTTAGTAAATAATACATTTATCGAATCGCCAAATACTAACCTATTTTTTAAGTAATTATACATATTAAGTAAATATTCGTATTTTTCAAATAAATCTAATAATTCAACAATCTTTGAATCTTCAATTTCAATAATATTATAATAATAATAATCTTTTCCAAAGTTATTGTTAGTTATATATGCGATTAGTTTTTCTTCATCTTTTCTTATGTAAAGCATAGTTTCTTCATAATCAGCTATTGCTGGGTTTCGTAAATATAAACTTAAACACCTATAATTATCTTTTTTATAATATCTTTCAAATTCTATATGTTTTGCTAGATTAATATTAAGATTATCATATTCTTTTTTAAAATTTTGATAAGAAGCATTAAAATTATTTATAAGTTCATATAAACTTATTGAATCATCATAATTAATTTTTTGTTCATCTAAATCAAACCCAATATAGCAGAAATCATCACTTGTAAGTGTATTTGTAAATATTAAACTCATCTCTTTAATAAATTTATCTATATTATTCATAATCTCACTCCTTAATTAATTTTTTTACATTATCTATTATAGTTTTTGTTTTAGGTAATTTACCTTTTGCTTCGTATCCACAGGCTAGATGTCCAGTATCTGGTTCTATAAACTTATAACCAAAACTTTTTAATCTTTCAATATTTTCCCTAACAATTCTATTTTCATACATATTATTATTCATTGCAGGTGCGAATATCACAGGGGATTTAGTTGCCATAATAGTAGTTGATAACATATCATCGGCAATACCCCAAGAAATCTTACCAATAATATTTGCAGTTGCGGGAACTACTAGAAATAAATCTGCTTTATTTGCTAGACTAATATGTTCAACCTCTATATAATCTGGCCTTTTAAACATATCTGTTATGACCTTGTTACCAGATAGTGTTTCTAGCGTAAGTGGTGTGATAAAGTTAGTTGCAGACTTAGTCATAATAACATCGATAATTGCGCCTTCACTTTTTAAATAATTAATTAATCCACATACCTTGTATGCTGCAATTCCTCCTGTAACCCCAATTACAATATTCATATTTTTAAACATAATATCTCCTCCTGCTTTAATTGTATGACAAAACTATTGATAAGTAAAATATATATGTGTTATAATGTATATAAGGAGGACTTATAATGAATATAGACTTAGAATTATATAGAATATTTTATGTTGTTGCAAAAAACAAACACATGACACGAGCTAGTGAAGAGTTATTTATCTCACAACCTGCTATTAGTCAAGCAATAAAAAAATTAGAATCACAGTTAGGTGGAACATTATTTTTACGTAGTAATAAAGGTATGGAACTAACAGAAGAAGGTAAAATGCTTTATAGTTATATTAAAGATGCAATAGAATTAATTAATAATGCAGAAGCAGATTTTACTTCATTTAAAGATTTAGATAAAGGTGAGATTAAAATAGGTATATCAACTACATTAACTAAATTAGTATTAATGGATACAATTAAGAATTTTCATAAAGATTATCCTAACATAGATATTAAAATTACTAATGAATTAACTAGTAATTTAATAGAAGATTTAAAAAGAGGTAAACTAGATTTTGTCATATATAATGAAGGAGATATAAATGAAACTGGAGTAGATACTAAAATAATAAGTAAACTAAAAGAAGGTTTTATTTATAATCCTACATATTATAAAGATGAAATAAGTAGTTTTAAAGATTTACATAAATACCCACTAATTTTACAAAAGAGTGAGTCTAATAGTAGAAGAAAACTAGATAGTTATTTATTAGATAATAAAATTATACTAAAACCAAAAATGGAAGTAGTAAGTCAAGACTTAGTATTAGAGTTTACAAATGCTGGTTTAGGTATTGGTTATACATTAATAGATTTAGCTAAAAGAAACTATCCTGATTTAAAAGAGTTAAATATTAATAAAAAACTACCTTCTATAAATGTATTACTTGCAACAAATAAAGGTATTAATTTAACATTTGCAGCAAGTAAATTTTTAGAATATTTATTAAAATAAATTATTAAAATATCATTTAAAATGTAACATTCCTTTGAAAAATCTCGATTATCTATATATTTTTCCTTTGAAAAAATGATCTAGTTTACATTAAAAGTGTAAACTAGATTTATTATAATTAAAAATGTATTGTAATTTTAATTAATTAATTTATTGTATTCTAAATGTAGAAAGGTAGGAAGTATATGAAAAAGAAAAGTTTTATAGTAATAGTTATATTACTTGTTGCAATCATCATAGGATTGTGTGCATTTATTGCTTATGATAAGAATTTATTTGGTATTAAAGGAGAAAAGAAAGAATCTAGTAATACTGTAGAGAAGAAAGAGGATACTAATACAACTAAAGAGATAGATATTAATAGTGATTTAGTTAAAAATTTGGTGTATCCAAATAGTAATCCGAAACTTCGTAATTATATACAAGGCTTTATTCTTGATAATGTTAATGTATCTGAATACACTAGGGATGATAAAATGTTGATGGCTCAGTTTTATGATAAATCTTTAAATTATAATAATTCGTATAATTATAATGATGATTCATATATTTGTAAAACTGATGGAAGCGGAAATGCTGTAATAACTGATGTCGTTGGAAAAAGTGAAGGCCAAAATGCAAATTACAGTGAGAACGAAATTAATTGTTATAGAGTGTCCGCTGATGTAATAATAGCAAACTATGATAAATTATTTGGTATTGATTCAGATTATAAAAACGGGGATATTAGTGTAACTGGATGTGGATTTATAAATCATTATAATAGTGAGGATAATTCATATTATATGATTACTAATTGTGGTGGTGCGTATGACCATGTAGATAGTATTAGAAAAACATATAAGGCTGAATTACAAGGAGACTATTTATATGTTTATGATTATGCAGTTATTTATCACGACATACCTGCAATTAATACATTAGCCGTATTTGATAGTTATGAAGATTTCAGAGAAAATCAATCATCTGATAGCAATAATTTGTCTAGGTATGTTGTAAATAATGAATCAGAAGCGCAATCTAAACTAGAAGAATTAATAAATTCAGGTAAAGCAAACACATACATCTGGACATTTAAGAAACAATCAGATGGTAAATATTATTACTATAGTAGTAAGTGGCAATAAAATACGAGAAATCGTATTTTTTTATATAATAGGAAAGTGATACTTTATAGAAAAAAATACTTGACAAGCGAAAATATGTATGATAATATAATATTCATCAACAGGGATGGTGATTATAGTGGACAAAATTATGAAGGGATATGTTTTTAGAATGTATCCAAGTGAATCTCAAATTACTATAATAGAGAAAAGCTTTGGATGTAGTAGATTCATCTATAATCACTTTTTAGAATTAAATGATAAGTATATTAATAAATATGATTATATTAAACAATTACCTTTATTAGAGAAGAATAATATCTGGTTAAAAGAAGTTGATAGTTGTTTACTTAGAACTAGTATCTTTGATTTAGAAGATGCATATAAAAGATACAATAATAATTTAGGTGGTAAACCTAAATTCAAGTCAAAAACTAAATCAAGACAATCATATAGAACTAATAAGACAACTTAGGTATAAATGTACTTGGAAGAATAAACGGTTCTATCAAGTAGAAACAAAAATCCCAGCAGTCAAATATGTTCAAGATGTGGATATAAAGAGTCTAGGGTGAAGGATTTAAGTGTGAGAGTTTGGGAATGTCCTAATTGTACTAATATGAATAATAGGGATTTAAATGCAAGTATAAACATAATGTTTGAAGGTGTTAAAATGTATATGCAAAGCGAATTAATAGAACTTCAAGTAAACTAAATTTTGACAAAGAAAAATTGTAGGGTAGCGACTATCCAATACTGGTCTATGGAGAATCAAAAGATTCGGTGAAGTAGAAAATGCTTACCGTGAGGTAAGCAGTAGTCAAAATTTATTTTGACTTTTGTTCTACAATTATTTTAATTCACTAATTTTTACTAGACGAATATAATATATTGACTATCAGTCATTTTTGTGATAATATTGTGCGTAGAGGTGACTATAATGAAAAAATTTGCAGATATCATATGTAAGAATAAAGTATTTATAGTAATACTAACACTTATTTTACTTATTCCAGCAATGATAGGAATGTATAAAACTAAAGTTAACTATAATATACTTGTATATTTACCAGATGATATTGAAACATTAAAAGGACAGAACATATTAACTGATGATTTTAATATGGGGGCATTTTCTGTTACTGTAGTTGATAATATGCCAAGTAAGAAGTTACTTGAACTAGAAAACAGTATTAAGAAGGTAGATGGGGTAGATAAAGTAGTTAGTATTAATGATATTACAGGTACTACTATTCCACTAGATTTCTTACCTAGTAGTATTACTAATAAAGTTGTTCACAAAGATTCTAGTTTAATGCTTATTACATTTAAAAATGCAACTAGTGATGATACAACTTTAAAAGCAGTAAGTAAGATTAGAAAAATCACAAAAGATAAAGCAGAAGTAGGTGGTATGAGTGCGATGGTCCTTGATACTCAAGAACTATTTAATAGTGAGATGGCTTTATATGTAGGTATAGCAGTAATACTTTGTATTATTGTACTTGCAATATTCCTAGATTCATATTTAGTACCATTTTTGTTAATTGCAAATATTGGAGTTGCTATACTATTTAACATGGGAACTAATATATTCTTAGGAGATATAAGTTATATTACTAAAGCAATATCATCAGTATTGCAATTAGGAGTAACCACAGATTTTTCTATATTCTTATATCATAAATATGAAGATGCAAAGAAGAAATATAAAAGTAAGAATGAAGCTATGAGTAATGCAATAGTAAATACTCTAACATCAGTATTTGGTAGTTCCTTAACAACTATTGCAGGGTTCCTTGCTCTTTGTACTATGAATCTTACACTTGGTAAAGATATTGGTATAGTAATGGCTAAAGGAGTATTATTTGGACTAATATGCGTAGTAACACTCTTTCCAGCACTCTTACTTGTATTTGATAAGTATATAGAAAAGACTACTCATAAAGTAATTACTCCAAAGTTTACTAGAGTTAAAAACTTTGTTATGAATCATTATGTAATAGTATTTTTAATATTTGTAGTATTACTTGTTCCATTTTATATATTTCAAACAAAGACTAATGTTTATTATAAATTAGATGAATCTATACCTGATAGTTATGGTTATAAAAAAGCAACTAAGAAACTACATGATGATTATGGAATAGTATCACAAACTATGATACTAGTATCATCAGATTTAGAAAACTATAAATTAAATGAAATGGTTAATGATATAGAGTCTTTAGATGGAGTAGATTTAGTACTTAGCTCGTCTAAGTTAAGTAAACTAGGTATTAGTGAAGATTTTATTGATGATGATATTAAAAAGATATATCAATCTGAAGATTATAAACTAGTATTAGTAAATTCATCATATGATATTGCAACTACTAAGTTAAATAATCAAATAACTAAGATAAATAAAATAGTAGATAAGTATGATAAAAAAGCAATAGTAGCAGGAGAAGGACCTTTAATGAGAGATTTAGTATCTATTACAGATGAGGACTTTCATAATGTAAACTATACATCTATTATTGTTATATTTATTCTAATGCTTATAGTAACTAAATCTATTAGTTTACCAGTACTTTTAGTTACTGCAATAGAGTTTGCTATATTTGTAAATATGGGTATTCCTTACTTAATGCATAGTAAAATACCATTTATTGCAAGTGTAGTTATAGGTACTATTCAATTAGGGGCTACTATTGATTATGCAATACTTATGACTACTAAGTATTTAGAAGAAAGAAAGAGTGGAGTAAATAGAAAAGACTCTGTAAGAAGTGCTTTAGATAGTAGTATTTCATCAATATTTGTAAGTGGTATGTGTTTCTTTGCTGCAACTATTGGTGTAGGAGTAGTATCTAAAATAGATATGATAGGTACTTTATGTACATTAATATCAAGAGGAGCAATTATAAGTATGATTGTAGTAATATTAGTATTACCATCAATCTTACTAATATTTGATAGATTAATTATTAAAACAAGTTTAGGTTTTGGAGGAAAGAAAATGAAGAAAGCATTATTAATTATGATTGGTTTATTACTTATAAATCCATTTAATATTAAAGCATTATCTAAAGATGAGACTGTATATGCAAAACTAGGTAGTAGTGGTAAAGTTAAGAGCGTATTAGTTACAGAACACTTAATTAATGATGAAAAACTAGATACTATTAATGATGTAACAAGTTTAACTAATATTAAGAATTTAAATGGTAACGAAACATTTAGTATCGATGGTAAAAGTATTAATTGGAAAACTAATAAAGGAGATATTTATTATCAAGGTAGTAGTGATAAAGAATTACCAGTAAGTATTAGTGTTAGTTATAAATTAGATGGAAATGTAGTTAAAGCTAAAGATATTAAGAATAAAAAAGGACACGTAGAAATTACTATTAATTATACTAATAATTTAAGTAATAGTATTAATAATCAAACACTATATACTCCATTTATTGTAGTAAGTGAGATGTCACTTAACTCTAAATATAATACAAATATTAAAGTTACTAATGGTAAGGTTATTAGTAATGGAGTAACTAATATGGTAGTTGCACTATCTTCTCCAGGATTAAACGAATCTCTTGGAATTGATTCTATTAACCTTAATCAAGTTACAATTGAATATGATACTACTAAGTTTAGTAAGGAGAGTATCTATGCAGTTGCAACTTCTAAATTAATAGATTCTAATGACCTAAGTAAATTAGGTAGTGTATCTAATATTACATCAGATATTAATGAACTTAGTAAAGCTACTAATATGTTAGTTAGTGGTGCATCAGAACTTAATAATGGAGTTGATAAATTAAGAAGTGGTGCGGTTGAATTACAAAATGGAATTAATAGTGCTTATGATGGAACTAATAAGATTAAAAGTGCGGTAGATGATTCTATTAATAATTTAAAGAATGATACTTCAAGTACTTTAGATGAAGATACTATTAATATGATTAAAGAGCAAGCAGTAAGTGGAGCTACTTTAACGGAAGAGCAATTAGAGTATATTGGTCTTCAAGCAGTAGAAGGATTAAAGATTAATGATAATTATAATCAGATGAAAGCAGCAGTTGATAGTATTGAGGCTAATGAACAATTATTTGCTTTATGTACTAGTGGAACAGAGGTTCCAGAACAATATCAAGCATATTGTACTTCTTATAATACTTATAAACCTGTAGTAACTGCACTAGAAGAAACTTCTAAAAATACAGCAATAAGTGTTGCTCAAACAATAAGTAAGAGTGTTGCAGAGAAAGTGTCAGAAGGAGTGGCTGTTACAGTTGCTGATAAAGCAAAAGCAGCAGCTACTACTAAAACAATTGATTCTTTAAACTTGTTATCAACTAACTTAGTGGAGTTATCATCTGGTTTAGATAAATTACATAATGGTTCTATAGAATTAGTAAGTGGTATAGATACACTTAAAAATGGTACTAACACTCTTGCAACAGGACTTAATACATTTAACGATACTGGTATAAAGAAGTTAACATCATTTATTAATGATAATTTAACTAGTAAACTTGATACAGTTAAAACTCTAGTTAAATTAAGTAATAATTATCAATCTTATGGAGATAAGTCTGATGATATTATAGGTACAACTAAGTTTATCATGGTAATTAAATAATCTTGCAAATATGCAGGATTTTTTAACACTTCATTAAAAAAATATCCAATAGATATTGATTATTTGTATATATGTTATATAATAATTATGTATCTGGAGGAATGCTAATGAGTAACGAATTAATGAACAATGATAATGATATAAATAATATTTTTGATAATATAAAAGGTTTAGTTATAAATAGTAGAAATAAAGTATATCAGACTGTAAATACTGAAATGCTTAATTTATATTGGAATATAGGAAAAGCAATTATGGAAATACAACAAGGTGATGAAAGAGCAAGTTATGGTGATGCTGTACTTGAGAAATTATCACAAAAATTAACTAATGAGTTTGGTAAAGGATTCTCTAAAAGGAATCTAGAAAGAATGAGAAAATTTTATATATGTTTTCCAATTGCGACAACAGTGTCGTCGCAATTAAGCTGGTCTCATTATTTAGAATTAATTAAGATTGACGAAGAACTGAAAAGAAACTTTTACTTAAAAGAATGTATTAACTCTAAATGGAGTGTTAGAGAGCTTCAAAGACAAAGAGATTCATTGTTATATGAAAGATTATCTTTATCAGCAGATAAAGATAAAATATTAGAACTATCTGAAAAAGGACAAATACTAAAAACGAGTAAAGATTTAGTTAAAGACCCTTTTGTTTTGGAGTTTTTAGATATAAAAGAAAATACAGACTATTTAGAATCTGATTTAGAAAAGAACATTATTGAACATTTAAAAGAGTTTTTATTAGAACTAGGCAAAGGATTTAGTTATGTTGGAAATCAAGTCAGATTAACATTAGAAGAAGACCATTTTTATCCGGATTTAGTTTTTTATAATAGGCTTTTAAGATGTTTTGTAATTATTGATTTAAAAATTGGAAAAGTTTCTCATCAAAATATAGGACAAATGCAAATGTATGTTAATTATTATGATAGAGAAATTAAACACGATGATGAAAATCCAACAGTGGGAACATTATTGTCAACAAATAAAAATGAAACAGTTGTAAAATATACTCTGCCTGAAGATAATAAAACAATTTTTTCTTCTGAATATAAATTACACATGCCAACAGAACAAGAATTAATTAGTGCTATTGAAGAAGAAAAGAAAAATTTTGAATTAAATGAAGAAAATTAAAATTGAATAATGTAGGATTTATTAATTATGCTTATACAAAATCAAATGCGTCTTTCTATGGTGCATTTCAGAACTAATGAAAATGATAAATGTGTTGTATTTGTTTACTGAATGTGGCAAACAATAATTGATGATTATTTTGCAATAGTTTGTGGTAATACACTATCAGAAAATAAAATTGGATTTCTTTATATGCACAATAGAGGATATTTAATAGAAGATAATAATTAATGAAAGATAGTTCTTATATATGATGTGGATTTATGTACAAAATTTTTGAAGACTGTATTTTTGCACCGATTCTTATATTACATATTTGAATTTGCAATATTCAAAAAATCTGTTATAATAGTGCCTCGTTTGCAAAGGAGGTACTATGAACGATAGAAAATTAGTAGAATTATTATTAGATTATGGAAGAATTGCTTATGGTAAGGCTTATATGAAAATAGCATCATTAGGGTTAGTTCCAAGTTATGAATTGTTAAAAAATGAATTAGAAAGCATGTTAGTTAACGAAAAACAATCTTTAGCTAAAGTAAAATAAAAGAGATAACAGTTACAAAACTGTTGTCTCTTTTTCATTACTTATTTTAGGATTATCAATTCTTCCAATTAAATAATCCATAGATATATCAAATGTTTTACATAAATAATATAAATTAGTAGTATTAATTAAATATTTACCTCTTTCATATCCGCTATATGTAGTTTGAGCAATTCTACACTTATCACATAATTCTTGTTGAGATAACTTTAAAGACTTTCTAAAACTTTTTAAACGTTCACTAATAATTATATTATCTACAGTAAATGGTCCATACTTAATATTTCTTTTAATAATACCCATTATATAATCAAGAGAATAATCAAACATATTACAAAACTTAATTAACTTTAATAAAGGTATAGTGTAATATCCATTTTCCCAACTTTTAATAGCAGAACGAGATACTCCAAATATATAACCTAATTCAGATTGAGTCATATCTAAATCTTCTCTTGCATTTTTTAAATTATTTTCAAACATAAAGTACCACCATATTAATTTTGACATTAAACTATATTTTAGCGAAAATATGGTATATTATTCATTAAAAGATATATAGGAAAAAAATAGTATTCTTGAAAAAGTGGAAAAATAGTATTGACAAAGTGGGTTAATTACTTTATAATTAATTCGTAGCTGTTTTTTGGGGATTAATACTATAAATGGAAGAGTAGTAATATAAACTGGTTAAAGCGAGTTAGGTATGGTGAAAGCTAACAATTAAGTATATTATGAAGAACAACCATTTGGTGCGTTTGCCGGGGAAGCCCGTTATATCTAATGAGAGGTCAATTTTTTTGGCAATTTGGGTGGCACCGCGTTTATTCGTCCCAAAGTAGCGGACAGTAATGCTTAATTAGCTCAGTTGGTAGAGCACTCGGCTGTTAACCGATAGGTCGTAGGTTCGAGTCCTACATTAAGCGCCATATGCCTAATTAGCTCAGTTGGTAGAGCACTCGGCTGTTAACCGATAGGTCGTAGGTTCGAGTCCTACATTAGGCGCCATTTTGATTATAACAAGTCTGCTGGGCTTGTTTTTTTATATATAAAGGAGGAATTATGGAGAAGTTTACAAAAGAGATGGTTGATGATTATGCTGATAAGTTATTAATCGGATTAACTGAAGAAGAGAATAAGATGGTGTTGGATGAATTTAATATAATTGATTCTGATATTGCGAAGGTTATGGAAATTGATAATATTGAAAGTGTAGAACCTATGACTCATACTCTAGATGATTTTGTATATGAATTAAGAGAGGATGTTGTAGAAGAATCTGTCGATATTGAAGACTTACTAAAAAACTGTGATGATTATATTAATGACGAGGTTAGAGTACCAAAGGTGGTGGAATAATATGGAATACATGAGTAAAAGTATTGAAGAAATACATGAGGCATTAAAGAGTGGTAAAGTAACTAGTGAAGATTTAGTTAAAGAATCATTAGAAAAAGCACACAAAAACCAAGATGAATATAATAGTTTTGTAACTATTATTGATGACGCAAAGGGTGTTGAAGTTACTGATAATCTATTATCTGGTATTCCTTATGGAATTAAGGATAATTATTCAACTAAGGATATATTATCTACTGGTTCATCTAATACTTTAAAAGATTATGTACCATTTTTTACAGCTACTGCTATTAAGAATCTAGAAAGTAAAGGAGCAGTAGGTGTTACTAAGTGTGCGATGGATGAGTTTGGTATGGGTGGTACAGGTACTACATGTCACACTGGTACTGTACTTAATCCTTGGGATAAAACAAGAATGACTGCGGGATCTTCTGCTGGTTCTGCTGCTTCTGTTGCAGCTGGTGTTTATCCTTATGCAACTGGTTCTGATACTGGAGATTCTATTCGTAAACCTGCTGCATACTGTGGAATTGTTGGATATAAACCAACTTATGGTATGATTTCAAGATATGGTTTATTTCCTTTCGCATCAAGTTTAGACCATTGTGGTTGTTTAACTAGAACAGTTAAAGATGCTGCAATTGTTGTAGATGGTATGAAGGGAATAGATAAAAACGATATGACTAGTTGGGATTCTAGTAATATTAACCTATATGAAAGTATTACAGGAGATGTAAAGGGTAAGAAATTATGTTACATAAAAGAACTATGTGATATTAATAAATATCCTAATGCAAGTCTAGAATTAAAGAGTCATCTTGCTAACTTTATGGATGTAATTGAGAAGTGTAAGAGTATTGGTATTGATGTAGAAGAGGTTAGTGTAGATAAGAAGTTATTAGATGCTTTAGCTTCAGTTTATGTAGTTATATCATGTGCGGAAGCAACGTCTAACATGTCTAATTTAACTGGATTTATATTTGGTCCTCGTGGTGAAGGTAAGAATTATATTGAAATGATGAAGGATCATCGTACTAAAGGTTTTTCTCCATTAATTAAAAGAAGATTTGTAATAGGTTCTTATGTATTACAAGCTGAGAATAAAGATAGATATTTCCATAATGCTCAACGTGTTAGAAGATTACTTGTTGATAGATGGAAAGAATTATTTAAAGATTATGATGCAGTAATTCTCCCTGTAGGATCAGGTCCAGCTAAAAAGTTAGAAGGTTCTAAAGATATTTTGGATGAAAATACTAAAGCACTAGAAGAACATTTACAAATTGGAAACTTTGGAGGATTCCCTTCAATTACTATTCCAGATGGATTTATTGATGGCCTACCTGTTGGAGTTAATATTACTGGTAATTGTTATGATGATGCTAATATATTAAATATTGCTTATGCAATTGAATCTACTATGTCTTATAAAGGTCAGATTGCAAAGGAGGTAAACAATGGATAAGTATAAAGCATTAATTGGTTTAGAGATGCATTGTGAGATTAGTGAAACTAATACTAAAGTATTTTCTAGTGCCGAAAACTCTTATAAAGATGTTCCAAACTCTAATGTAAGACCTGTTGATATGGCTTTTCCAGGAACACTTCCTGTAGTTAATAAAGAGGCTGTTAAAATGGCTTTAAAAGCTTCTATGATATTAAATTGTAAACAACCAGAGTACATGTATTTTGAAAGAAAGAATTATTATTATCCAGATTTGCCTAAAGGTTTTCAAATTACTCAAGAGACTAAACCTGCTCCAGTAGGGATATATGGTTCTTTAGAATATGAATGTAAGGGTGAAAAAAGAGTTGCGGTTATTAATAATCTTCACTTAGAAGAGGATGCTGCATCAACTGATCACTATTCATCATATTCAACAATTGATTATAACCGTGCGGGAGTACCTTTACTTGAGTTAGTTACTGAACCTTGCTTTCATTCTGCAGATGAAGCAGTTGCTTTCTTGGAAACAATGCGTTCTATTTATCAATATGCAGGAATTTCTGAGGCTGACTCTAGAAAAGGACAAATCAGATGTGATGTAAATGTATCTATTATGGATAAAGATTTAGATGAGAGTGATTCTAATAACTGGGGTACTAAGATTGAGATTAAGAATGTTAACTCATTTGGTGGCGTTAGAGATGCAATTAATTATGAGATTGATAGACAAATTGAGCTAAAAGAGTCAGGCGAATATGATAAGATGGAACAACAAACTAGACGTTGGGATGAAGATTCTTTGTCTACAATATATATGCGTAGTAAGGTAGACGCAATTGATTATAAGTATTTTGTTGAACCTAATATTCCAAAGTATAAAATATCTAGTAGTTGGTTAGAAGAAATTAGAAAATCTATTCCAGAACTTGCTAGTGAAAGAAAGACTAAGTATATTGAAAAATATGGTTTATCTGATTATGATGCAACTATTATAGTAAAAGATAAGAAAGTATCTGATTATTATGAAGAAGTAATTAAACTAGGAGGTAATCCTAAGAAAGCATCTAACTGGTTAACTTCAGTAATATTAGGACATTTAAATAAATATGATATTGAAATTGATGAGATATATCTTACTCCTAAGATGTTATTTGATATTATGAAAATGGTTGATGATGGTAAGATATCTTCTAAACAAAGTAAAGATGTTTTATATAAATGCTTGTCAGATGAGAAAGAACCACAAGTAATAGTAGATGAGTTAGGATTAAAACAAGTAGGGGATGAAGATACAATTAGAAGCCTTGTAATAGAGATATTAGATGCTCACCTAGATTTAATTGAAGAATATCGTAAGGGGAGAAATGTATTTGACTATTTTGTAGGTCAAGTAATGAAAGCAACTAGAGGTCAAGCAAATCCAAGCTTAACTGCTAAGATAATTAAAGAAGAAATAGATAAGAGATAATTATCAATTTTCAGGGGGATTAATGAATAAAGATGTTTATAATTTAGATGATTTATATATATTTGAATTATATGAAAAGGCATATGATGATGAATATTATGATGAGAATATAGATTATTATGTAAAAAATACGTTCTTTATTTTAAAAGATTATTGTGTTTGTTATAAAGATGAAGATGAAAAATTAGTTGATGCAATAACTAATAAAGAATTAAAATTATTTTCTGGTAATTTAAAAGATAAAGATAATTTTATATTTTGTGAAGTATATCGTAAATTAAATTATTATGTAGTTGATGGCTCAAAAGATATAGATATATCAAGGAAAGTATTAATTGATTTGTGGAATATAGTAAAAGAAAATAGTAATCTTATAAATCAATTATTCTATGTAGCTGTTCCAATTATAGATAAGGGATATTATCCCAGTAAAGACGCTATGATATATTATAGTGATAAAGATGATTATTTTGATGAATATGAAGAATATAAGAAGTTAAGATTATTAATGCCAAGAGGTAGTAATAACAATAATATAATAATGTAAAAGGAGATGATTAAATGAGTGAATATTTGAGTAAATATCGTAATCGTTATTGTGGTAAGATAACTGAATCAGATGTAGATAAGGAGATTACTGTAGCAGGTTGGATTGCAAATATTCGTGACCATGGGGGAGTAATATTTGTAGATGTTAGAGATTATACAGGTATTATACAGGTTGTAAGTAATGATGATTCTATATTTAAAGGACTTACTAAAGAATCTGCAGTTACTATAACAGGTACTATTAGAAAAAGAAGTGAGGAAGATTATAATGATCATATTTCTACTGGTACTGTTGAATTATTAGTTAAGAGTTTAGAGGTATTAGGTAGTGCGCCTAATGAGTTACCATTTGAAATATTAAAGAGTAAAGAAGTGTCTGAAGATGTAAGATTGAAATATCGTTACTTGGATTTAAGAAATGATAAAGTTGGTAATAATATACGTATGAGAAGTGAACTTTTAAAATTCTTAAGAAATGAAATGGATAGTATGGATTTTACTGAAGTTCAAACTCCAATAATTACAGCTTCATCACCAGAAGGAGCTAGAGATTTTATTATTCCTTCTCGTAAGTTTAAAGGTAAATTTTATGCACTTCCTCAAGCACCACAAATATTTAAAGAAATATTAATGGTATCAGGATTTGATAAATATTATCAAATCGCTCCATGCTTTAGAGATGAAGATTGTCGTAGTGATAGAACATTAGAATTCTATCAATTAGATTTTGAAATGGCTTTTGTTGATGAAGAGGATGTATATAAAATAGGTGAGAAAGTATTCTATGATACATTTACTAAGTTTAGTGATAAGAAAGTATCCAAGGCACCTTTTAAACGTATAAGTTATAAAGATGCAATGCTTAAATATGGTACAGATAAACCAGATTTAAGAAATTCACTTGAAATAATTGATATTTCAGAAATATTTAAAGATAGTGATTTTAAACCATTTAGAGGTAGTGTTGTTAGAGCTATTAAAGTAGATGGTATTGGTACTAAGTCTAATAGTTGGTTTAATGAACTTGTTGCGTATGCTAAAACTATTGATATGCCTGGTATTGGTTATATTACAGTAAATGCTGATTTATCATTTAAAGGACCTATTGATAAGTTCTTAACAGATGAAGATAGAAAGAATTTAATTGATAAAGCAGATTTAAAGGAAAATAGTGTATTATTCTTTATAGCTGATAGAAAAGAAAAAGTAGCTGCTAAGCAAGCTGGTATGATTAGAACTGAGTTAGGTCGTCGTCTAGACTTAATAGATGAAAATGTATTTGAATTCTGTATTATTAATGATTTTCCAATGTTTGAATATAATGATGAAGAGAAGAAATATGATTTCTGTCACAATGCATTTTCTATGCCTAAAAATGGTGTTGACGCATTTGATAAAGAAAATATCGATGATATAATTGCTTCTCAATTTGACTTTGTATGTAATGGTAATGAAATGGCATCAGGTGCGGTTCGTAATCATAGTGTAGAAGCATTAGAAAAAGCATTTAGTATGGTAGGATATGATAAGAGTATCGTTAAAGAGAAATTTACATCACTATATAATGCATTTAAGTTTGGTGCACCTCCTCATGCAGGTATGGCTCCTGGAATTGATAGAATGATTATGTTACTTAGGGAAGAGTCTAACTTACGTGAGGTTCAAGCATTCCCAATGAGTGTTAGTGGCGCTGATATGATGATGAACTGTCCTAGTGAGGTAACTGAATTACAATTAAGAGAGGCACATATTAAGATTAGATAATATGGACTTTAATAAAGACAGATATATTATAGTTGAGATAATACCTGATCACTCTAATAGTGATCTAGGTAAAATATGTCAAATACAAGCATTAAAATTAGATGGATTAAATTTAATAGATAGATTTGATTACAGGTTAAATAAAGATAAAATAGATAATATTGCAATATTAAAAGCAATTAATTATGATAATGATATGTTTAAGTATACATTTGATTCAGATACTATGTTAAATGATTTTAAGTCTTGGTGTGATGATTATAAACTGTTATTAATTGAACCAAATTATACATTTGATTATTTAAAAGATATTGATAATAATAAAGAATTAGTTTATCCATACTTAAATATGGAACATAGTTATAATGTTTTTAATGAGATAATAGATAAATATCATTTAGAACCAAGTAATCATTTAGTAGATTTGGTATATGAGGCTATTATTCAAGAGAGTAATAAGGACTAAATTGGTTCTTATTACTCTTAATTTTATTAAAAAGTTAATAAATTACTTAAAATTTAATAAAAATCTATTGACGGAATGATAAAAATAATGTATACTTGAATAGTCATTGATTAATTGGGCTTGTAGCTCAGCTGGTTAGAGCGTCCGTCTGATAAGCGGGAGGTCGATGGTTCAAGTCCATCCAGGCCCACCAATTAATTATGGCCCGTTGGTGAAGTGGCTTAACACACATGCCTTTCACGCATGCATTCATGGGTTCAAATCCCGTACGGGTCACCAAATATGCCTTAAAAAGCCTTATATTTCAAGGCTTTTTT
>CAMVPJ010000001.1 GCA_947169395.1 uncultured Caryophanales bacterium | reverse complement strand
GTAAAACTTGTATTTTTTTTCAAATATCTATTGACTTATTATAGTTAGCCTCCTAATTATTACTAATATTTACCTTATATTTACTATTCCCCCTATAATGACCTTCTTCAAAATCATCATCAGTATCATAAGTAAATACAGTAAATTCTATATTAGATGATAGATTATCTACTTTATTAGCAAATATCTTTACTGAAGTAAATAAAGTAGTATCATCATATTCACTATCTTCTATATGAGAGTAGAAGTTAGAATTTCGATTCTTATAATCATCATAAAGATACAAGAATATATATTCATTTTGAATAGTATCGCTAGGTCTTAGTATTGTTTGATTAATGACTTCTCCACTATTAAGACTATACTTAATATTAAAACCTACTTTAATATTAGGATTATCTAAACTATTAAGTTTATTATAATACGACATACCAAACTTGTTATCTAAGTTAACAATACTTTCATTAGAAAAATATATTTGATAAATATCTATATCCTTACTAGATGAAATATCAGTACTATAATCAGTAACTAATTCTAACTTGTTACCCTTCTCTTTATATAATCCAACAGTAGTATTATTGTTATCTTGATATACTTCTTTAACTTCTTCTACTTTTTTTGTATTATCAGTCTTTTTAACTTTTACATCATTTTTCTTACTACTGCATGCACATAACACAATACACGCAATTATTATAAATACCTTCTTCATATTTAATCCAATCTAGGTGTTAGAATCTCATAGCCATCATGAGTAACTAATACCGTATGTTCATAGTGAGCAGCAGGCGACTCGTCAATAGTATTAACAGTCCACTCATCATCCATTAAATATATCTCTTCACTACCAAATGTAAGCATAGGTTCAATACATATAACCATACCTTCTTTAAGACGAGGACCAGTTCCTCTTTTACCATAATTAGGCACTTCTGGATCTTCATGCATACTAGTCCCTATTCCATGCCCACATAACTCTTTTACAACACCCAAATTATGTTTTAAGGCATATTCTTCAACTGCAGCAGATATATCACCTATATGCGCACCAGGCTTAACCTCTTTTATACCTTCATACAAAGCTTTTTCTGTATGTTCCATTAAATATGCTTTATCATCATCAATATTACCTACTTTATATGTCCAAGCAGCATCACCTTGATATCCTTTATAACCTATAACCATATCAATAGTAATGATATCACCATTTTTTAATTTATAATTATTAGGTATGCCATGTACGACTGTATCATTCACACTTGTACAAAGTGCATTAGGATATCCTTCATATCCTTTACAAGTAGGAACTCCACCATTTTTTATAATAAATTCTTCTGCAAGTCTATCAAGTTCCTTAGTAGTTATTCCTTCTTTAACAAAAGGACGTAAATATTGATGAGTAAGCGATACAAGATAACCAGCTTTTTTCATTAATTCAATTTCTCTTTTGCTTTTTATTGTAATCATAGTTAGTCACTTCCTTGATAATTATATCACTAATTGTACAAAAGAAAAATAGGATTTCTCCTATTAGTTTTTAGAATTAATATTATTAAGAGTTTTGTTAATTGTAGATGCATCAACATTATTTACTTGATACCACCCATATTTTGTCATCAAGTCATAAGTATTTGCTTGTGAAGTTAATGTATCATTTAAACAATTCTTTAAAGTATTCCTTGATAATTCATTAGAACTTTCTAAAGTTCCATGAACATATACCTCAACAGTACTTTTTAATACCAATAAATAATTATCCATAATTAATTGATCATTCATTAGAACACTCCTCCAAACAATTCACAAGCGTTTCACATCTTTCATTATGCTTATTTACCTCATCATTCATAAATTCTTTTAATTGTTCATCTTCAATCATTTTAATAGATTCATTCAAAATCTTAATAATATTTTTTTCATGTCCTACTGCATCTTCATAATAAGCAAGTTCTTTTTGTGTCATAATCATCCTTTCCAATAGTATTATGGTAATTATTAATTTTTTTATACATTTTAAAACTTTATTATCAAAATCGATTGACATTAGCTCAAAAATTTTATACAATAATATTGGCATGATACTCCATGCCAGTACTCTTACTTTCTAAGTGTAAGAGTACAAACCAAAACCCCCTGAAGACGACCGAAAGGTCGTCATTTTGTTTGTTTACAAAGGATTATATAGAATTTATATTATTTCAGCTACTCAAATTATTACAACATATATTATATTAAAGAAATAGTAAAATACAACAAAAACTAGCAAAATATATAGTTGTAGATATATCAAGTATAAAATGTAAAAAGATAGTTTAATAATGATGTAGTTAATCAACTAACTGAATACTATAATATTAAAGCAAGTGATATTGTTAATTAACACAAGTAACATTATGACATTAAATCTTAACAAAGGTATGTTAAAAACAAACATCATAATGTCATAAAACATTGACTTTAAAGTAAATATCTTTATAATATTATATACATGCAGATGATCTATATATTAAAATATATAGCAATAGTTATTAGGAGGACTTATTTATGAACATTGAGTATTATCACAATTATAAAATAGTCAAAGTTAGAGATGAAAATGGTAATGAAAGAGAGATAGAATACACTGATAACATTAAAGATATATTAACTTGTGAAAATGTTATTGAACAAGCTGGAATTGAAGTATCTAAAATTCAAAAATGGTTAAACAATCACGAACCAGAAAAAACAAACAGTTTATTGTTTAAAACTATGCCAATATATATGCCAATAGTTGTTGGTGGAATTACTTATGCTGTTTCACCGTTAGTTGTTGGAGATAATAATGATTTAAAATCAATTTTTGTAGTTTCTAGTGTATTTGGCATGACTTTAATATCTGGGATGTGTAGTATTATAAATTCTTTAGGAAATACAGTAAGTGTAAAAGAGTATAATGGAAAAAAAGCAGAGTTATATGCGATTATGGAAATATTTAAAGATTCAATAGAACGATTAGAAAAGTTAAATAATAAAAAAACTAATGTTGCTGACGATTATAAATCTAATGATATAATATTAGAAAAATTAAATCCAGATTTTACTCTAGAATGGTTAGAGTATTATGAATATTTATTTAATTCGATTGGCTATAATGAAAGAAAGTATATAAAATACTATAACAAGGGGATTTTAGACAGTAAATTATCACAAAAATATAATGAAGATGATGTAGAACTTGCAAAAAAATATATCGAAGGTAGAGCAAAAGTATTAAAGAAAGAAAAAATGATTTAAAAGAAAATCTAGCAAGCCCTACTCCACTTACTAGATGTTTTTCTATTTCAACCACCCACTCAACTACCAAAAGCAGTAAATTATATGGTATTTAATTAAACTTTTCTAAACTTTATTAAATAATAATTCGTTATAATATAAAGGAAAAGCATTTAGGAGTACATGATGTAAGTTTTCCCCCTGAAATTCTAGCCCATTGGACTAGAATATTTTCTATGTAAAATCAAAATAATATATAGATAATAACACTAAAATATTATATAATAGTCTTAAACGGAGGAAATAATATGATAGATAATTCATTTCAAGAAATAACTAATAATGTAAAAAATATGGTTAGTAAAACTCAGTTAGATATAATGCTAGATGCTAACTCTAAATTAATTAATTTGTATTACAATATAGGTAAAACTATATCAGATAATTATAAATAGGGAAACAAATTTATTGATAATCTTGCCCTAGAATTAAAACTAACATTTCCTAATTTAAAAGGATTTTCTGTTCGTAATTTAAAATATATGAAGAAGTTTTATAACGAGTATAAGGATGATGCTGAAATTGTGCAGCTGGTTGCACAATTACCATGGACTCATAACATAATTCTTATTGAAAAAGCAAAAGATAAAACTATTAGAAAATGGTATATGGAACAATGTGTTGTAGAAGGCTGGTCTAAAAGTGTATTAATATATCAAATAGATACTGACTTATATACAAGGCAAGTAAAAAATATTAAACATAATAATTTTGAATTAACTTTAAAACAAAATAGCGATTTAGCAAACAATATAATGAAAGAACCATATGTCTTTGATTTAATTGAATTAACCAATGATTATAAGGAGCGAGAGTTAGAAAACAAAATGCTTGAAAGTTTAAAAAATGTTCTTTTAGAATTAGGTAGTGGTTTTTTCTTTGTTGGTAATCAATATAAAATAACAGTTGATAATTAAGATTTTTATATTGATTTATTATTTTATCATATTAAACTAAAATGTTATATTGCAGTAGGATTAAAGGTAGTTGAATTCAAACCGGAATTTGCAAGTAAATTAGGGTTTTATCTTACTGCTTTAGATGAAGAAGTTAAAGATGAGACTGATAATCCATCAATAGGTATTATTCTATGCCAAAACAAGAGTAATAAAATAGTTGATAATACCTTAAAATATATTAATAAACCTGTTGGTGTTAGTGAATATAAAATATTTGATAAATTATCTAATGAATTATCAAGAGAATTGCCAACTAAGGAGGATATTGAAATACATATTGATATTGATGATGACTAAATAAATTCTATATGATATTTAGTTAAACTTTTCCAAACTTTATTAAACGATAAATCGTTATAATATAAAGGGAAAGCATTTAGGAGTACATGATGTAAGTTTTCCCCCTGAAGACGACCGAGAGGTCGTCATTTTGTTTGCATATTATTAATATATTCTAAACTATCTTCCTTAGCTTTAAGCAACAGGTTATAATCTCGTTTGATATTGGCAAGTTTAAACTGCATATCTCCACTTTGTCTAACACCAAATAAATCTCCACTACCACGTATTTTAAAGTCTTCTTCACTTATTTCAAAACCATTACTTGTTTTCTCCATTACTTTTAATCTTTCAGTATCTTTATCACTAATTAAAATACAATACGACTGAACATTATTTCTCCCTACTCTACCACGGAGTTGATGAAGTGTAGAAAGTCCAAAGCGCTCTGCATCAAATATAACTATCATAGTTGCATTTTTTACATCTACACCTACTTCTATAACAGTTGTACTAACAAGGATATCTATCTCTTTATTTTTAAATTTATTCATTACTATATCTTTATCTTTAGAAGTCATTTTTCCATATAAAGTACCAATTTTAGCTATTTTACCAAATGCTTTATTCATATTATTGCAAAGATCAACTACACTCATTAAATTAGTATCACTCTCCTCTGCAAGGGGTGCGATAACATATATTTGATGCTTATTCTTTAATTCTTTTAACATCATAGTAAGTACATCCTTAATTTCACTATTTTTCTTAAGAATTGTGATTATTTCTTTTTTACCATTTGGTACTGTATTAATTAAAGATATATCCATATCTCCATATATAGTAAGTGCATAGGTTCTAGGTATTGGCGTTGCGGAAAGATATAGTATATCTGGAGTAACACCTTTGTTTCTTAATGAAGCCCTTTCTCTTACTCCAAATCTATGTTGCTCATCTGTAATAACAAGACCTAAATTATTATAAATAACATCTTCACTAAATAAAGAATGCGTACCAATAAGTATATCTATCTCTTTATTTTTCAGTCTATTAAGTATTATTTTCTTATCTTTAACCTTTGTGCTACCAGTAAGAATTTCAATATTAATATTATCCATATACTTCTTTATGTTTGAAAAATGCTGATAAGCAAGTACCTCAGTTGGAGCCATCAATACTCCTTGATAATTAGATAAAAAATTAATGTATAAAGCAATAAAAGCTACTATTGTTTTACCACTACCTACATCTCCTTCAACAAGTCTATTCATTCTATTACTACTAATTAAATCATTATATATGTCCTTAACACTCTTCATCTGATCATTAGTTAAATTAAAAGGTAGCTTATTAATAAAACTATATACCAATGATTTATCTATATCTCTTTTAATACCCAAACTATTATTTCTGCTTGTCTTAAGTCTATTTATTTTCACCATAAATATAAATAATTCTTCGTACTTAAGCATACTAATACTTTTTTTTAAATTAACAGATGATGTAGGATTATGTATCTCTTTTAATGCAAATATCTTTGATATATATTTATACTTATCCATTAAATATTTAGGTATATAATCTTTAACTTTATAAACATCTAAGGCATTATTAATACAGTTATTAATCTCTTTAGAAGTAATGTTATTTGATTCATGATAAATAACTTCTATTTTAGACTCATCTGATAGAACCCCAAAACTTAAATCAGTCGCAATAATCTTATTAAAAGCTACGTATTTTCCTTTAATAATTACACTGCTTCCTACCTTAATTTTATTCTTTAAAAATCCTCTATTATATATTGTTATAATAAGTATTCTATTTCCGGTATTAATTCTAAAACTCATGGAATTCTTTCTTCTACCATAGTAATTAACAATAGGAACTACTTCAACAATTCCATCAATAATTACTTTATCTCCAATACTAATACTATTTAAATCACTTCTTTTAATAATCTCATAACGATAAGGATAGTAAGTAACTAAATCATCTATGTTATATATGCCTAAACTATTTAAATTCTTAATAGTTATAGGACCAACACCATTAATATCAGATAACTGCATATAACCACCAAAACAAGTATACCAACTTTATAATAAAGAGTCAAAAATAATATGAAGAAAAGATGAGCATTTTGCCCATCTAGTTAGTTAATGTAAGTGTTGCAGTATCAATTGGTAGATTATCATAGTTAGTATCAGTAAGTGTAATTGTTCTTGTAGCACCTCTAGCATTAGTTATTTCTAAAGTAGAAGTTTGAGTAGTTAAAGTAGTATTTTGTACCTCAGTACTAAACTCATGGTAACCATCTGATGCAATTTGCTTAAAATATATTGTAGGAGCACCTGCCTCAGCATAAGGCACATTATTAAATACTGCATTTCCTGTAGCATCTGTAGTAATTACACTACCATATTCAGTACCTGCAGCATCAGTTCTTATAAATGTGGCCCCAACTACTGGAGTACCAGCAGAAGTACCAGTATCAGTAACATGTAAGGTTAAAGTACCTGTTGCAGATATAGTAAATGCATAGTTATTAGTTTCAGCATCTACTGTAATACTATCAGGATTAATAGTAGTATTATCATAACCTGTAACATCAGCAGTAACAGTATAAGAACCATTAATTAAATCAGTAGTACCAGTACCATTTGTAATATTAACTATTCTTTCCATAAAATCATCTCACCTCTTTCAATTGGCAGATTATCATAATAATAATCTGTTAGTAAAAAGGTAATAGAATTTTCATTAATGATATCTATAATACTACGACTAAATCTAAAACAATAATTATTATTTTTACCAATATATATTACACTTTCAATTGTATCTCCTAATGATTTCGCAACTATCTTATATACTTTATTCTTATCTAAACATATATTAAGTTTATTATTATATGTTTTTTTGTTATAGACTAAATTATTGCAACAATCATAAATAAACACGTCTGCTTGATATATATTGTTATAACCTAGTCCTAAAAACTTCAATGTTATATTCATCTTATCACCTTTCACTTTATTATATTAAGGTGTTAAAAAATGAATTATTGCATTTAACTAAAAAAAAGATCATTTAATCTTTCTTCTTGATAACATATAAAGAGTAACAAGATTAGTTATGATGGTTGCTGCATCAAATACTGCAGATGTATATGATTTAATACATATATCATATATTAACCATAATATAGTTGTAAGAATAATCATTACTTTAAACTTAGTAACCTCTTTTATATTCATAAACCATAAATAAACTGTTGAAGCAACTAGTGGAAGTAAACCTACTATTCCTAAATTATTAAAGTATAGTGATAAACCAACAGATAAAATAGTTATTATAATTATACCTTTTATATCTAATTTATCTTTATAACATATTATATTTCTTATTAAGCTAATAAAGTTTACTATCGCACCAACATATCCACCTAAAACTAAATTACTAATTATAAATAGTCCTATCTGTATACTTTGCATTAGAATTATTTGTTTTTTATTTTTAAACAAACCTGATAATGTCATTGCAATAGATGCAAGAAGCGCAACTATATTTCCTATTATTAAACCAATACTTAAATTATTTATCATTTAACGCCTCACTATCGTAACTATTTCTCTGTCTTTTTCATTAAGAAGTGAAAAATCCTTTTTAGATTCACTAAACAACCTTGTTAACTTTACTAATCTATTATGTGTAAATGAATCATTTAATACAATTGCCACTTCATCATCACCATAATAATATTCAGGATCAAGATAATAAGGATCAAATATATATGCAAAAATATCATCTATTTTAGTAATTAATATATAATGTTCATCTATTTGATAACATCTTGCAATAATTACTCCGCCATTATCCAAACACTTTCTCATTAAATCAAGCCTTACTTCTGCACCATTATACACAGTACAATTAATATTAAAATCAAAATTATTATTGGAATAATTATTGAAAATACTAACTAACTTTTCAACACCTTTTCTAGAAGTTCCACCCTTCCCTACTACACCATATCTATCTTTCTCATCAAGAGTATATCGATAAATCATCTTTAATAATTCTACTGGAATCTCCTCACGTTCATACAAATATGAAAGTGCATTTACAAAACAAGTAGTTCCACAATCATACTCTGTATTTTGAAATCTCAATGGTATTTTCATTTATTATTCACTCCTCTCTTTAAACCTATTATAATTGATACTATTGATATTATATTAGCAGTCACTCCTGCAATTGATAATACATAAATATTATATATTAGCCATAATAAATAACAAAACAAGGCTGTCTTTTTTACTATTTTGCTATCGCCTAACCAAGTAGGAATAATATAGATAATAGCCGCTACTAGTGGAAATAGTGATAATATATTAGTAAATGTATATATAGAAACTAAAATATATATTAGAATAAATATTATTAGAAATAATACACTTGATAATCTTTTATTCTTTTCTTTTAAGACAATAAAAGTATCTCTTAGTATTGCAAGTGTTTTAGTTATACATCCACTGTAAGCACCTAGCATTAAATAATGAATTAAATTAATTATATTTGATATAACCATACATAAGAGTATATCCCTTTTTTTAACTCTTTGATATGCATAAAGTGAAACTATAAATGCAATAAAACCTAATATTTGTGCGAATATATACATCATTGATACCACCATAACAATATTATAACATATAAAAAGAGAATTTTTACATTCTCCTAATATCAAATCTATTTTGTCGAAGATTTAGACTTTTTTGAAGCCCTATTTCGCAAAATCATTGTGAAAAGTGCTGAAAAGAATCCAAACATTATCGGACTATATATATGTTGTGACACTGAATAAACGAACTCTTTTTTATCAATTACAACGCGAAAAAACAAATCTACTAATGGCCATATAATCATTGCCGTAATAGTATCACGCACAAATTGTCCAAAAAAGCTGAAAGCTTTATTTTTTTCCATAACTATACTCCTTTCTATATAAATTTTGATAACATGTCAAGTTGTATTTATACCTATATTGTATCATATAATAGAAAAAAGAACTATCTTGTCCTTATGTATTCCTCAACCATTGATATTCTTAATTTATCTTTTTCTCTATTACTACTCTTTAAATATTCTAAATAATCATTAATATCTTGAACATAATAATTACCAAGGAGTTCCTTTTTACCTTCCATATTATCTAATACACACTCTATATCATCAGTTACTTTATACCAATCATTATCTTTATTTGTAAGATTATATTTATCTTTTAAATGTTCTAATCCTTTATTTGTAACTGCAATATCTAAATCATTAGCACTCTCCAAAATACCACGAAGTACTAAAGCACTTGATGATAAAACTACAAAACAATCTTTATCAAGTTCCATACTATTAATTAAATTAATTAATTCTATTTTTTTCAAATTACACCTTCTTATCGTTTACTTTCTTTATTTTAATCTTATTTCTTTCATCTTGCTTATTCAATTTCTTATTAAGTTTATCTATTTCTTTTAATTTCTTATTAAGATTTTCCTCTAATTTGTTTAAATCTTTAATATTATTTTCCCCTAAATAAGTAGACTCTTTAATAGATTTAATCTCAGTTAATGAATCCATTATAAGTAACTCAGTTAATTTAGTTTTATCTTTAATTGCTTTAATCATATTAGATAAATCTTCATACTTATAATTTATTTTAACCTCACTTTTAGTATCTAATCCTTTACGCAAATCCTTTAAACCTCTATTTATTAAAGCAGATCCAAGCGTAATATTAAACAGATTAAATTTACTAAAAGGAAGTGTTAATATACCTGTTGCGACTCTAAGACATGACGCAATCATACGAGTATAACCAGTAGTTTTAGTAATACGACTTACCTCTTTAGTTACTTTATCTACTTCTTTATTCATCTTATCAATAATATGAGTTGCATTATCAACATCTTTTTTTACTATTTCTTCATTCCTTTTAAGTTGTCTAATCTTATAACCATCAAACTTGTTTAATACTTTAATAGTTTTTTTAGACTCTACTTTCTTATCTATATCTTTTTTACTTGTCTTATATATCTTTATATTTTTAATACTACTAGTATTCTTTTTATTCATACTAATATCTTCACTAGTTTTAATATTGCTAGCAACATCATTATTAACATTAATTCCAACATTCCTCTTAAAAGATACATTACTAATAGATTCTACAATAGTATTATCTTTTTCTTTATCATTAATTATATTTTCATAATAATCTATTATCTCATAAGATTTTTTTAGTTCTTCTTCACTACTAGGTACTTTAAAATTATCAAGCCTACTTGTATCAATACTATCTAATTTAGTTAATTCTATCTTTAATTTATTAATATTATTAGTAACACTATTAATCTCACTAGCTAAATCCTCTTTATGTATATCAGGATACTTTAAATTAATATCTACTTTTTTAATATCCTTCTTTATAGTATTAAGCAAATTCTTACTAGTATTAATAACATTCTTATTGTTTTCTACATTTTTAATAGTTTCTGTATCAATACCTTTTTTCTTAATTGGTTCAATAATATAATAATCATATTTATCAAAATCAAACTTTTCTTTTTTTATATCAACTTCTATTACTTTATCACCTAGTTGTTTTAAATCTCGATAATTTTTAACTTCCATTTTTTTATGAAAGATAAATATAACTCTAGTCTCTTTTTTTATAAGTTTATTTTTTATTAGTTTAATTCTAAAACGCTTACGATATAAAAAACTAATTAATCTATCTTTAATAGAGCCTTTAACTCTACCAGATGAACTTGAATTATCCTCAAACATAACACACCTCAGTTTAAAAACAGAAACCTATATAGTTCCTATTTTATTTAATGGCCATATTCTTAATATTGGCTTTCCTATTATATCACTCTTTTTAACAAGTCCAACACGCGAGTCTCTACTGTCTAGGGAATTACGACGATTATCTCCCATTACAAAGTAATAACCTTCAGGTATTTTCTTTTTACCAGTAACATCCTCTAAAGTAAAATCACGAGTTAGACTAACAAAATCATCATGCGTTCTTTTACCATTTATGTATAAGAATCCATCATTGTATTCTAAAGTCTCACCAGGAAGACCAATTATTCTTTTAACTATACGTTCTTTCTTACCATTTATTTTAGCATCAATTACAACAATATCATCACGCATATATTTTTTAGCTAGTTTATTAAGTATTAAAACTTGACCATTTTTAAGTGTTGGATCCATAGATGAACCTGAAACTATTACAGGAGTTGCAATAAATGTTCTAATTAACACGACTACTAATACAATCACTACATATGGTATTAATTCTTTTATAATTCTCATTATCATCACCTACTAAAATAAGGCTACTAGAGCCTTAATAATTGTGCGATAAATTATGCTCTTTCCTTAATTTTAGGAGTTTTAACTGATTTTAATACATAATTTAGTTTTGCACGTCTAACTTTACCACGTCTTACAACCTCAACTGAATCAATACGAGGTGAATGCATTGGGAAAGTTTTCATAGTACCAACATTACCAGACATTTTTCTTACTGTAAATGTTTTACTAATTCTTGAACCTTGAATTTTCATAACAAGACCTTCATAAGTTTGGATTCTTGTTTTAATATTTCCACGAGCATCTTTTTCATCAATCTTGATATTTACTTTTACAGTATCACCAACGCGAAACTCAGGAATATCAGTTCTCATTTGTTTTTCAGTTATCTTATCAACTAAATTCACAATGTCACAACCTTTCTTTTATATTATGCTCATTATAATGAATACATATAAAACGTTATAAGCGGAACACGTATATAATATTACCATATTTTTTATAATTTAACAAGCATTTATCCACAAAAAAAATAAAAGATTTATCTTTTATTCTTCAATATCTGCTTCAATTGCTTTTTTATCTTTAATTTCTTTGGTTATCAGTTGCTTCTTCTTTACTCTTTTGTTTTCATTATCATACTCTTCTTTATCAAATAAATTTCCATATTTATTTCTGTTAATTAAGAAATATATGTAATTTACTATTTCTGTTAATGAATATATAATTAAGAATACTCCAACTAAGTTGTATAAATTAATTAATACAAGTACTCCTAAAGCAAGCATTATAAGCGCACTTATTAAAAATGTTTTATAACTTTGCTTATCTACTCTTGATACTGCAATTGCAAGAATAAGTCTTTTTACTCCGGCAAATAATATCCAAGAACCAAATACTACTTTAATTGCGATATCTACAATAGATGGAAAACTAATTAATACTACTCCAAATATCATAAGTAAAATATTTACTGCAAGCATTGTAGTATTAAGTATCTTATCATTAAATAAATATATTATTCTAATAATACTTATAAGTATTATAACAATTCCAATAAACCATGACATCATATTAATCATAGCTTCAGAATTAATAACTAATATCACTCCTACCGCAAGCATTATAAGCGATATTAATACATTTGCTAAATTAAGTTCTTTCTTCATATTCATCTCCTACTTATTATTTTCTTATTTTTAATTAAATAGTATATAACTACACCACTACATATACTTATAAAACCAATAATCATTACGATTAATGTTTGACTCATATATGTATTTTCAACTTTTACTTTTGTAGTAGTTTCTTTTTTATCAACGCTATTCTTATTATCTGGTAATACTTCATCAGGATTATTATCTATAACACCTTCATCTTCATTGTCTTCTTCTATGCTTTTTTCTTCATCTCCAAGTATAGTTTTCTTTAAAGTTATAACGGGGCGAACAACTCCAAAAAGACCATAATAGCTACTAACACTGAATTTTTTCAAGTATCCATCGCTACTAACTCCCCACAGATTCGCCGACGAATCTGCGTACGAAGTATTTGTCCAATAATTATAATCGTTATTAAACATCCAATCAAATTGCGGTATATATCTTGTATCAATACTTGACGGTGTTGAGTGATATTGTTCATTTATACAATCTTCTTGATATTCGTCTTTAGAAATCAATCTGGCTTCTGATGCTAATGGTGCTTTTGCAGTTTTCCAAGCATCTACCACATATTTTACTTCACTTGATGCATAATCATTTTTACAGCCTATTTCCACATAACAGCACCCTGAATAGCCACAAGTCTCACTTGTATAATATGCCATGCCTCCATAACCATTATTATTGTATGCTGTTCCCTTTGACGAAGACGTATATCTGTTTACATGTCCCACTCCATATTGATTTACTTCATCTACTGTAAGTGGTTCTGACTTTAACATTGTTACACTATCATCATCACTACTGCTATCTTTAATTACATAATAATTTATATTATTATATGTAACTTCATCTCCGACACTGTATATAGTATAAGCATAAATAGTTGAATTAATAAAAAATGTAACTACAAGTATAAATATTAGTCTATATATTAATTTCATAAATGACTCCTACTAATTATTTGTTTTCTTATTTTTAATTAAATAGTATATAACCACACCACTACATATACTTATAAAACCAATAATCATTACGATTAATGTTTGACTCATATATGTATTTTCAACTTTTACTTTTGTAGTAGTTTCTTTTTTATCAACATTATTCTTACTATCTGGTAATACTTCAACATCTTCTTTTATACTTTCATCTTCATCTCCAAGTGTAGTTTTTTTTAAAGTTATAACGGGACGAACAACGCCGTCGCTGCCGACTTCATTGTAGTACAAGCCGCCATTGTAGATCACGCCCCAAACGCCTGAAGAAGAATCATTATATTGACTATCTAGCCAATACCAATAATTTTCATTATATAACCAACTTGGTACATTTTCAGTTTTTTTCCAAAATTCTGTACTTCCATTAACAAACCACTCATATCCTAAACTTGTTACTTCTTCTATTGTGAACAATCTTGCTTCACTTGCTGCTGAGGCTTGGACTGCCTTCCATGCATCTACTACATATTTTACCTCGCTTTGTGCATAATCTATTGTACATCCAGAATTTACATATCTACCATTTACATATCCACAAGTTTCACTACTATAATATGCCATGCCTCCATAGCCATTATTATCATATACTATTCCCACTGTATCATATGTATATCTATTGATATGTCCTACTCCATATTGATTTACTTCATCTACTGTAAGTGGTTCTGACTTTAACATTGTTACACTATCATCATCACTACTGCTATCTTTAATTACATAATAATTTATATTATTATATGTAACTTCATCTCCGACACTGTATATAGTATAAGCATAAATAGTTGAATTAATAAAAAATGTAACTACAAGTATAAGTATTAGTCTATATATTAATTTCATAAATGACTCCTACTTATTATACTGATTAAACACAAACTTTATATTAGTATCAAAATCAATACTTTCTTCATTCTTTTTTGTTATTACTAATACAATATCTAGATTATCTTTAGACTTAATAATAGTATCAGCTGTTAACTCTTTATCACCATTTAATACTTTTACATCTAAGTTTGTATCATCTACTACTACACTATATAAATATGTATCTATAGTACCTTTATTTTTAACATTTAAATTATATCTAATCTCACTAGAAGTATCATCTAATGTACCAGATACTTTTATATTATTTTTATCTATACTAATTACTTTATCATTATCACTTGTAGTTATAGATATATCAAAATTATTAGTTTTTAAATCATTAGTAGTACTATTACCTGATAATTTCATACCAGATTTATCAAGCATTAGATATCCTACCATACCACATATACCAATAATTACTATTACAACAAGTGTAAGCAACACTCTATGATTACTCTTTTCCATATCGCACAACCTTTATCTTAGGTTAATTATACACAATAATTAGTAAAATTGCAAATTATTTTTTAGACTTAATTCTATCATTTACATAATTAACGAATTCGTTAGTAGATAGCGTATTAGTTTCACGACTACCAAACATTCTATAACTAATTAGATTCTCTTCTTTTTCTTTATCTCCTAATATTAAAGTTAAAGGTATTTTACTAGTTTGTGCCTCACGCATTCTGTAAGATAGTTTTTCATCCTTGCTGTTTAATTCACATCTAAATAATTCATTTAATTTATTATAAATATCTTTTGCGTAATCTAAGTGATATTCATTATTTACTGGCAATATACTTATTTGTGTTGGAGCAAGCCATAAAGGTAGTATTCCTTTAGTCTCCTCTAGTAAGAATGCCATAAATCTATCTAGTGAACCTAGAATTGCTCTATGAAGTACTACTGGAGTTTTCTTCATACCATCCTTGTCAACATACTTTAAATCAAACTTAGCAGGTAAGCAGAAATCAAGTTGACAAGTTGATAGTGTAATCTCATTTCCTACTGCAGGACGAACATTTACATCAAGTTTAGGTCCATAAAATGCAGCTTCTCCTATTTCTTCTGTATATACAATTCCAAGTTCATTTAATACATCTCTTAACTCTTGCTCTGCCTTATCCCACATTTCATCATCAGGGTGATACTTCTCTTTATCACTAGGATCTCTCAATGATAAAACACATCTATAATTAGTTATATTGAAATCCTTGTATACATCAAATATTAAATCTACAACTTTCTTAAATTCATCCTTAATCTGTTCTTTAGTTACAAATAAGTGAGCATCATTCTGACAGAAGTGTCTTCCACGTTCAATACCTTTTAAAGCTCCACTTGCTTCATATCTAAAGTCATGCGCAATCTCACCTATTCTAATAGGTAGATCCTTATATGAGTGAAGACTATTTGCGTATATCATCATATGATGTGGACAGTTCATTGGACGAAGTACAAAAGACTCACCATCTACATCCATCTTAGGAAACATATTTTCTTTATAATGATCCCAGTGTCCTGAAGTTTTATATAACTCAACATTACCTACTGCAGGAGTCATTACATGCATATAGCCTAAACGTCTTTCTTTTTCTTTAATATAATTCTCTAACTCTTGCCAAATAACATATCCATTAGGTAAATACATAGGAAGTCCTCTTCCAACTAAATCGTCAGTCATAAATATACCTAATTCTTTACCTAGTTTTCTATGATCTCTTTGTTTTGCTTCTTCTAACTCGGTTAAATGTGCTTCCAACTCTTCTTTAGTTTCAAAACATACACCATATATTCTAGTTAGCATTTGATTTTTAGAATCTCCTTTATAGTAAGCTCCACTAGTTTTAAGTAATTTAAAGTTCTTAAGTAGTTTTACACTTTCTACATGTGGGCCACGACAAAGATCAGTAAAATCTCCCTGTGTATAAGCAGAAATAACTGTATCACCAGTCATATCATTAATTAGATCCACTTTATACTTATCATTCTTAAACATTTCAAGTGCTTCATCTTTAGTTAGTTCACGTCTTACTATTCTCTTACCATCCTTAGCAAGCTTCTTCATTTCCTTTTCAATCTTAGGTAAATCATCTTCTGTAATTACGCCACCATTTAAATCAATGTCATAATAGAAACCTTCTTCTATTACTGGTCCTACCCAAAACATCGCATTTGGATATAAATGTTTTACAGCCTGTGCCATTAAATGAGCGCAACTATGGTTTAAAGTATTTAATTTAGTATCTTCTTTGATATTTATCATATAATATCTTCCTCCTAATCTTTCTTTTTAATTTTTGATTTCTATTTTCAATAGCTTTAATATTCTCTTTTTTTAAATGACTAATATTATAGTCAACTGTATTTACATATACACTATTATCTTGATTTTTATTATCAATATATTTATTATATATATCTTCTATTAACTCTATCAAACAATCGCTTGTATTATTTTTAATATATTCTTTTAATACCGGACTTATAATTTCATTTTCTCTAATACCATTTTTTATAACACTACTTACTATTTCATCACACAAAATACCAGTATCATTTAAAATAATCATTATAGACTCATCACAATTTACAGCATACACACAAAGTAAATATATAATCTTTTCTTCCATACTAGTAATTTTATAAATATCTCTAAATACTTTATACATTTCACTAGTATTATTTGTATTTATAAAATTAATTCTATTAAGCTCAATTAACTTTGTAAAACTATCCTTAATTCTTCTAACACTTATTACATCTTCATTACTTAACACAAAAAACCTCCTAAATAAAACAAAAACGCCCCAATTTTAGGAGCGTTTAGACGCGGTACCATCCTACCTTATAACTTAATATTAATAACGCAATAACGCGGAATATTTTTCAATATCAACTTTACATAGTAGGTAGTAACTAAAGACTCACTTATTATCTTCCACCACACGATAACTCTCTATTAAGTTATATCTACAGTCTTGTCCCACTCGTCGCCTTTAAAATACAATCATATTATAATATATTTTTATTAATTTGTGAATACTATTTTCTCAAGTTTTTACTTATCATTTCCATATCACACGTTAACATTTCTATTCTTGATATAATTCTTCCAGCCTTAATCTCTTCAACACCACTTTTACTAGTAGATAAATGATTATGTAATTCTTTCATATCCAGATTAGAAGTAATAAAAGTAGTTAATTTATTATCCATACGATATTGAAGTATTGGACATAATATTTCATCACGATTATAACTTGTTAAATTTTCTGCTCCTAAATCATCTATTAAAAGTAAATCTACATTTTTAACATAGTCTAAAGATTCCTTAAACGAATTAGAAAACATATCTCTTACAAACTCTGGCCAAAAGATAATTGATGTTTTATAACCTTTTTTTGCAAGTTCGTTGAAAGATGCCGCAATTAAATAAGTTTTTCCACAACCAAAGTTACCGTGAAGATATAATCCCTTATCCCCTGCTTTATAGTTATCTAAAAAATCAAGTAACCAAGTAATAGTTTTAAATCTATTCTTATCTGTTTTATATATTTTAGATATACTTGCTTCCATATATATATCAGGTGTATTAAAGTTTTTTATATTCTCTTTGCTTTTCTCTTTTTTAATCGCACTTTTCTTATATCTACAGGGCTTATACTCAAACATTAAATTACCCTCAACAACGCGAGGTAAATAAGCAAATCCATTAATCCTATTTTTACACTCCATTAGTCCTTTACAATTAGAACAGTGTCTAAACTCTAAGCTAGATTCTTCTAAGAATGATGTGTACTTTTCTAAATAATCTTTATCTAGTTTTAATTTACTTACTATCTTATTAAAAAACTCATCAGTCATAGATTTATCAAACTCTTTATCTAAAAGTTTCTTATCAACTTTAATACTTGTTAAATTATTTAAATTTTCCATATTATCTACTTCCTATACGTTCTTCTAACTCTTTTATCTCATCTATTGATGCAGTATTTTCAGCAATATCTTGATTAAACCAATCAGGTTTTTCTTCTTTCTTCTTTACATTATTAGTAATACTTTTACTACTCTTATGCATTCTCTTATACTCTTTTTCTGCAAAATTCATCGCATCTTCTACTGTTTCAATATTAGATTTACTCCACTGAGAAGCAATAGTATCTACATATGATTTAACTAATCTATTATTATTAATCTTAAGTACATAATCAATAAGTACATTTACTACACCCGGCTTTAATTCTAAATCAAGAAGTAAATGAGCTATTATCTTAAGATCACTAGCAGTAGGATTACCTTTTTTATACTTACTATTAATAAAGTCATAAGGAGATGTTGTTTCAAACATATAAATCATCTTACTACGGTTAGAATCATCAGTAATCTTACGCCTTAAATATTCGGGCTGATTTTTATATATTAAACTTGGAAGTTTACCTAAGTGTTCAAAACTATAATACTTTTCAGCATTTTCCCTTAATAATTTCTTATCTATTCTATGCATATCAGTAATACTATTTCTAATCATTGATACCATATCATCATTATCATAATTATAAATATAAGCTATATTATAAATATATTCTTTTAAACTCTTATTGATTGTTTTTTTATTTAACAACTCATCAGGTATTAAACTTAATATTGTATTAAGTTCTATTTTAGATAATATCTCAATATTTCTATATCTAGATTTTCTTAAATCATAAATTAAATTATCATTTATACTGCCATTGTAAAAACCAAATACATCACTAAAACTTTTAGTAATATCAGTATAGTCTCTTAAGTTTAAACTTGGTATTTTATAAAAACTAATTATCTTTTCATACTCTAATTTGCCAACTCTATTATATAAAGCAGTAGCAAGTACAGGATTATTAATAAATTCTGATGCACTCATTGGTGAATACATCTCATAAACATAGCTATTTACATTACCATCTTTTTTATATGTTTTAAGAAGTCCTAATGCTTCTAACTTTACTCTTGCATCATCTATTTCACTAATAGTAATCTGCATGTTAGTAAGCAAGTGATGATGTGTCCATTCATTAGATATAGCCTCACTTTTATCTAAATAAGACCATAATGTATAATAAAGACTAATTGCTTCATTACCAACAAGTGGCTGATATAGATTTAGGAGAATACTTAAATCGTTATTATTTAATACTGTTTTATTTGTTACAATAAATGTATCTGCTGCAAGTGTCATAGTACCCTCCTTTACAAATATAAGTTTAACAAAAAAAAAGGATTACTTCAACCTTTTTTCCATATGATCATCATAAAAAATTTCATCTGGTTTCATTTTAAACACTTTAGCTATTTTACAAGCTAAATTATAGGATAAATTACGTGCACCTGTTTCTATTTGACAATAGTAAGCAGCTGTAATATTTAATTTTTCACCCATCTGTTTACAAGTAAAACCAAATTCATCTCTTATTTCTTTTAATTTATCATAACGCATAATCTTTCCTCCAACATTATTATAACACAAGAACACCATTGGTGTACTGCTAAATTATGGAAATTATGAGAAAATATGTTTAAAAGAAAATTTATAAACAAATTAAACAAATCAAGCGAGGTACAATATGAATAAAATAGATGTTTATAACGAATACAATAATTTATCTGATAATATAAAAGAATATAGAAAAATGCGAAACCTAACACAAGAACAGCTAGCAGAAAAAGCTTTATGTTCAACATCTTATATTAAACAAATTGAATCTCAAAAGAATTTCAAAAATGTTACTTTTATTACCATAACAAATATTTGTAACGCTCTAGGTATTGATACCGTTGACCTATTTAGAAAAAACAAATAATTATCTCAGTCATCTTCAATCTGGCAAAATGATAATAATACATAAAAAGATAAAAGTCAAATCAAAAACTTTTATCTTTATTTTTTAGTAGTTTTTCAAAATCTTTAATTACATTTTTATCCATATTAGGTGTACCATCAAGCCTATACTTTAGTCCTAACTTCTTATATTTATCTACACCTAAGTTATGATATGGAAGTAAATCTATTCTTTCAATATTATTAATATTAGATAAATATTTTTTTAACTTTAATATATATTCTTTAGTATCATTAATACCTGGAGTTATTACCTGTCTAATCCATATTTTCTTATTTAATTTCTGTATTCTTTTAAGAAAATAATTAAACTCATCCATACTTTTACCAGTTATTTTTTCATAATTCTTATTAGTAAGTGCTTTTATATCTAAAAGTATTAAATCAGTATATTTAAGTATTTCATCAAGTAACTCCTTATCATATCCTGTACCAGATGTATCAAGTGCCGTATGAAATCCTGCTTTCTTGCACTTTTTTAATATATCTAAAGTAAATTCTCCTTGTAATAGTGGTTCTCCACCTGATAATGTAACTCCACCATTTTGCTCAATAAAATTACGATACTTTCTTACCATATTTACTATTTCATCAGAAGTAGTTAGTAAGTTTTGTCCTTTTTCCCAAGTATCAGGATTATGACAGAATAAACACCTTAAAGGACAACCTTGCATAAATACAACAATTCTAACACCAGGTCCATCTGCAAGGCCTAGTGTTTCAATAGAATGAATATAGCCTTGCATTATAAACTACCGTGGAAAGTTCTAGATATAACTTCTTCTTGTTGTTTTTTAGTTAATTTATTAAAGTTTACTGCATACCCAGATACTCTAATTGTAAGATTTGGATATTTATTTGGATTATTCATCGCATCTATTAACATTTGTCTATCTAGTACGTTAACATTTAAGTGATGTCCTCCTTGTTTAAAGTATCCATCTAACACTTGCACTAAGTTAGATACTCTAGCATCCTCTGGTCCTAATGTTTCTGGTGCCATAGAAAATGTATTAGAAATACCATCTAAGCATATTTTATAAGGTATTTTGGCAACACTAGATAATGATGCAAGTGCGCCTGACTTATCTGCTCCTTGTGTAGGATTAGCACCTGGTGCGAATGGAACACCTGCACTTCTTCCATCTGGAGTAGCACCTGTATTATTACCATATACAACATTTGATGTAATAGTTAGAATTGATAATGTATGTTCTGCATTACGATAAAGAGGAAATCTTTTTAACTCATTATAAAATTTAGTTACTAGTTTTACTGCAATGTCATCTACTCTATCATCATTATTACCATATCTAGGGAAATCTGATTCATTATCAAAGTTCTCAGTAATACCACGTTCATCTCTTTTTACACGAACATTACCATATTTAATTGCAGCAAGTGAATCTGTTACTATAGATAGACCTGCAATACCAAATGCCATAACACGATTTACTATTGTATCATGAAGAGCCATCTGTATGCTTTCATAAGCATATTTATCATGCATATAATGAATTATATTTAAAGCATCAACATAAGTTTTAGCTACTTTTCTAAGTACCTTGCTATATACTTTAACTACTTCATCATAGTTTAAGTACTCACCTTCTATTTGTTCAATATCATCAATTACAACATCTCCACTAATCTCATCTCTACCACCATTAAGTGCATATAAAAGTGCTTTAGCTAGATTAACACGAGCACCAAAGAATTGCATTTGCTTACCTTCAACCATAGCAGATACGCAGCACGCTATTGCATAATCAGATCCATATATTGGTCGCATTAAATCATCATTTTCAAATTGTAATGTATGGGTAATGATAGCCATATGTGATGCATACTTTTTAAAGTTATCAGGTAACTTAGTACTCCATAATACAGTCATATTAGGTTCTGCAGATGTACCAATATTATTTAGAGTATTAAGGATTCTAAACGAAGTCTTAGTAATTAATGATTTAGTATCATTAAGCATACCACCAATAGACTCTGTAACCCAAGTAGGATCCCCTGCAAATAATTCATCATATTCAGGAGTACGTAAGTGACGAACTAGTCTTAATTTAATTACAAATTGATCAATTAATTCTTGTGCTTCTTCTTCAGTAAGAAGTCCTTTATCCATATCTCTTTTAATATAAATATCAATAAAAGTTGTATTTCTACCAATACTAGTTGCCGCACCATTATTCTGTTTAACTGCAGCTAAGTATGCAAAGTATAACCATTGTATTGCTTCTTTTGCACTTGTTGCAGGCTTAGATATATCGTACCCATAGCGAGATGCCATCTTTACTGTTTCTTTTAATGCTTTAATTTGTTCTCTTACTTCTTCTCTTAATCTAATTACGGAATTATTAATAGTACCAACTAATTTATCTAAATCTTCTTCTTTTTTAGCAATTATATAGTCAGCTCCATATAAAGCCATACGACGATAATCCCCGATTATTCTTCCTCTACCATAAGCATCAGGAAGACCAGTTATTAAATGATTAGTGCGTGCTTTTCTAATATCTTTAGTATATGCATCAAATACACCATCATTATGTGTCTTTCTAAACTCTACAAACTTATCATGTAAATCTTTATCCATTCTAAATCCATATTGTTCTAAAGACTTCTTAACCATACGCATACCGCCATAAGGATTAATAATACGCTTTAATGCCTCATCAGTTTGAAGTCCAACTATAACCTCATTCTTTCTATCAATATAACCAGGTTCAAAATTATCAATACCAGCAATTATATCAGTTTCTACATCAAGTACTCCACTAATTGCCTCTTTTTTAAGTAATGATTCACACTTCTTCCATACTTTAGATGTTTTACTACTTTTACCAGTTAAAAATGATTCATCACCAGTATATTCATCATAATTCATCTCAATAAAGTTCGCAACATCAATACTTCTTTGCCATTTTACTCCTTTAAAACCTTCCCAAGCACTTTCAAAATATTTTAATACTTCTTCATTCATACTACATACCTCCTAATTTATTCATTAATTCTTCTTCACTCCATATAGGAATACCTAATTTTATTGCTTTATCATACTTACTACCAGGTTTAGCACCAGCTATTACTGCCTCAGTTTGACTAGATACACTACTTGTAACATCTCCACCAGCATCTTCTATTAATTTCTTTGCTTCGTTACGTGTCAAATGTTCTAGCGTACCAGTAAGTACAAAATGTAATCCTTCAAAGTTTTTATTACTACTAGTATTACCACCTAAGTAATTCATATTAAGACCAATACTTTTTAACTCATCTATTAAATCAACATTTTCTAAAAAGTAATCACTAATGCTTTTAGCTATCTTATCACCAATATCTGTAATACATCTTAAATCTTCAAAAGTAGCACTAACTAGATTATCCATATTATTATAATACTTAGCAAGTATACTTGCTTTTTTCTTGCCAACATGTTTAATACCAAGACCAAATATAAGTCTTTCTAAAGAATTACTTTTACTCTTTTCAATTGATAAAAGTAAATTATCAATACTCTTTTTACCAAATCCTTCTAACTCTTGTAACTCTTCTTTCTTATCTTTTAAATAGTAAAAGTCAGGTATTCTTTTTAAATAACCATAGTTATAGAAGTCTTCTACTATTGCATCACCAAAGCCTTCTATAAACATCGCATCTCTACTAACAAAGTGAATTAATCCTTCTATCTTTCTTGCATCACAGTTTTTATTTAAACAGTAATAAGCTGCTTCATTTTCATTTCTAACTAACTTGCTTCCACATATTGGACAGTGAGTAATCATCTTAAATGGTTCTTCCGTACCATCTCTACGCTCTTTAATTACTTCTACAACCTCAGGAATAATATCTCCGGCTTTTCTAATAGATACAGTGTCCCCTATTCTTATATCTTTACTTTTTATATAATCTTCATTATTTAATGTCGCACTTCTAACTACACTTCCAGCTAGTCTTACAGGATCAAGATCAGCTCTTGGAGTAACTTTACCAGTACGTCCAACACAAAACTCAATATTAGTTAACTTAGTTAAGACTTGTTTAGCAGGGAACTTATAAGCTATTGCCCATCTAGGTACTTTAGCAGTATTACCAAGTCTTCTTTGATCTGATAGGTTATCTACTTTAATAACTATACCATCTATATCATATTCTAAGTTATCACGTTCCTTAGTATAGTAATTAATATATTCTTCAATCTCATTAATATCATCAATTTTTCTAATATTAGGATTTACTGTAAAACCTAAAGACTTCATAAATTCTAGTGCATCCATCTGACTATTTATACCATATTCTTCTGGATTAGGTAAGTGATATAAAAATGTAGATAAGTTTCTACTTGCCGCAACCCTACTATCAAGTTGTCTTACTGATCCTGCAGCTGCATTTCTAGGATTAGCAAATAAATTTTCATTATTTTTCTTTCTTTCTTCATTTAACTTAATAAATGAAGACATAGGCATATATATCTCACCACGTACTTCAATATCAATATCTTTTTGTAAACTTAAAGGTACATTTTTTATAGTTCTAACATTATGGGTAATATCTTCACCAGTTACTCCGTCCCCCCTGGTAGCCGCACGAACAAGTTTACCTTTTTCATATTTTAAAGATACAGATAAGCCATCTATTTTAAGTTCACAAACGTAACTAGGATTTTGAATAGTTTTACGAACTCTCTCATCAAACTCTCTAATCTCATCTATATTAAATACATCAGAAAGTGACATCATAGGTATTTCATGAGTAACTTTCTTAAAACTACTTACTACTTGTCCACCCACTCTAAGTGTAGGTGAATCATTTCTAACAAGATGTGGATTATTAGTTTCTAGTTTTATAAGTTCATCCATCATATCATCATACTCTTGATCAGTAATACTAGGTGTATCTAATGTATAATATTCATAATTTGCTTTATTTAGTTTCTTTATAAGTTCATCAATACGTTCTTTCACGATATCATCACCTTTCTCATTTTACCATGAAACGCAATAAAAAAGTGTTGCAACAGCAACAAAAAGAATTTATGCTCGAGGATGAGTATTTAAATAAGTACGTCTTAACTTCTCATTTGTTAAATGAGTATAAATAGTAGTTGTAGATAGATTTTCATGTCCTAATAATTCTTGTACAGCTCTAATATCCGCACCTTCATTAAGCATGTGAGTAGCAAATGTATGACGAAATGTATGTGGAGACACGCTAATTGTTACACCAGCCTTTACCTTTATTCTATTTATTATATTTCTAACCTCACGAGTATTAAGTTGTCTACCACGCTTGCTAAGCAGTAGATAATCATTAGAATACTTTAAAAAATCATTTCTAACACCCATATATTTATTTAGTAATTCTTTACATCTACTACCATATAAAACATATCTTTCTTTACTACCCTTACCTAAAATCTTAATTCTTTTTTCAGATTCTTCAATATCACTTAATTTTATATTAACTAACTCGGATACACGTATTCCACTTACATATAGTAATTCTAAGATAAATGCATCACGAATACCCACTTTATCATTCATATCTGGAGCATTAAGCATACTTTCCACTTCATTAATAGTTAAATACTTAGGAAGTTTTTTCTCTACTTTAGGATTACTAATTAATAACATCGGATTACTATTAATTACTTTATTCATCATTAAATATTTAAAGAAACTTCGCATAGAACTTATCATACGTGATATAGATTTAGCCTTATACTTATTATCATATAAATAGCTTAGATATGTTCTAATAGTATCATAATCTACATCACTAATATTAGTTATTCTTTTAGTATCTAAATAATCAATTAACTGTATAATATTGTTCTTATAAGCAATAACCGTATTATTAGAATAATTCCTTTCATACTCTAAATAATTAATAAAATCATCTAAATATTTATTCACCTAATCACCCCAATTATATTAAAACAAGTATACTACTTGTATACCTGTTTAATAATTAATTTAAATTACCTACACCATCAGTAAAAGTACCAACAATTTCATTAAATTTAAGCATGTTATTCGCAAGTTCATTCTTATCAGCTTCATACTGAATTCTATCCAAACTAAGTTGTCTTTTTTCTTCATCTAGTGAATCCTTTTGACGTCTTAATTTATCCTCAAGTAGCTCTAATTCTTCTTTTCTACTAGTATCTTTAACTTTATTTTCACGAGCTAAATCATCTAATTTTGCTTTTTCCTGTTTCTTATAGTTCTCAAACTCATTCTTTTCTTTTTCAAAACTAGCTTGCATACTCTTTAATTCATTAAGTCTAGCTTCTACCTCTGATTTTTTACTAGTTAACTCTTCTAATACTGCATCTTTATAATTGTTAATCTCTTCATAATCAGATTGCTTTGATGCTTCGATTTCTTTTTGTAATTCCTTTAACTCTTCAAATCTCTTATCAAGTTTTTTCTTCATCTCTACATTTCTTGTAAAGATATCAGATGCTTCTTTAACATTAGAATTAACTTTATCAAACAAGATATTAATGTTATTAGAAACAATATCTTCTTTATTATCATTAACTTCATTTTTTAAATCAATAACTTCATTCAACTCTTGCTTAGTATCATTTTCTATCTCCTTGCTTGCAGCATCTTCGTTATTTAACTCTTCTATTTTCGCATCTATTCTATTAATAAGGTCACTTACATCAAAAGTCTCTTTTTCACTAGTAGTTTCTTCATTCAATGTTTCAACTTCATTTTCAGTATAATTATTTTCTTCATCTTCTTGATTTAATTCCGCTAATTTAGCATCTATCTTACTAACAATTTCATTTACATCATAATCATTTTCAAAGTTTTCAGTATAATTATTTTCTTCATTTTTATTATTAACTTCTTCGCTTTCTTGATTAAGTTCTTCTAGTTTGGCATCTATTTTACTAATAAGCTCATTTACATCAAAAGCTTCATTAGCATTATTAGCAATATCTAAATTAGGTTTTTCATTAGTAGATTCTTCATCAGATGAAGTTATTTCTATATGCTTAGTAGCATTAGAATCATCTCCTTCATCCTCGTTATTTAACTCTTCCATCTTAGCATCTATCTTACTAATTAACTCATTTATATCAAAATCTAAATTCTCTTCAGAATCATCTTCTAATTCTTTATCAATATCAAATTTCTTAGAATCATCCAATTTATCTATCTCAATTTCATTATCCGATTCATCGTCTAACTTAATATTATCTAAAAAATCTAAATTTATCTCTTCGTTATTCATCTTCGCACCCCAATCTTAATCTTCTTTCATCTTCCTAAAGCGAGTATTAAATTCTCTAATAACATCTTTAAATTTATCACATTTTTGTTCTAACTCTTTATTTGCTAACTCAATCTTTTTCTCTTTATTCTCTCTATACTTTTCAAACTGTTCACGTTCAGCTTTAATCAATTCTTTTTCTTTTTCAATTCTAGTTTTCTCGTTCTCTAATTCTTTTTTTACTTCTTCTTTCTTTCTTTCGATTTCTAAAGCTTCCTGTCCAAGAGTCTTTTCATACATTTGATTTTTAATTGTTAATTTTTCTAACTCTTGTCTTTTTGCAGTAATTTCATTATGTGCTTTTTCCTTAGCTAATTCTTGCTCTTTTTTCACATTTTCTTTTTCAGCATCCATATTAGCTCTATCTTTTTCTAAAGCCTCATTTACTACTCTTTGATAATCCTCAAAATTCTTTTGATCCTCATCTAGTTTAAGATACTTATTATCAATAATTTCTTGTTCTAACTTTTTATGATTTTCAAAATCCTCTTTATCATTATCAAGTTTCTTCCTATCTAGTTCTATTTCTAGTTTAATAGAATCAAGTTCAACACGATTATTTTGAATCTGCATATTAGATTCTTCTTCCATAATCTTTAGTTTTGCTTTTTCACTTTCTTTATATTCATCAAAAGCCTTCTTTTCTTGTTCTAATTTAGAAGTTTGCAAATCAACAAGTTTTTTAAAATCTAATTTTTCTTTTTCAAACTTTATTTTTTCCTCTTCAAACAGTTTCTTTTCTTTATTTAAATCTTCTTTAGCATCCATTATATTATTGATAAAACTAGTCGCACCAGTAACATCACTAGTTAGAGAATCAAACAAATCATCCATTGATCCTTTATCATTTTTTAAAGAACTAAAAGAAGAACCACTACTAGCATCATCATCACTATTGTCATCATTCTTAATATTTTTTAGGTTATCATAATTATTACTTTTGGCGTTAATTTCGTCAAAAAGTTGTTCTATGTCTTGAAACATAAAAACCCCTCCTATTCTTCTATCCCCTACTAATAAACTCATTGTATCATTTTTTTTTACAAAATACAACTACTTTTTGCGAAAAAAGACGGACTATTCCGCCTCTATATAATCGCAACTAGAACATTTTATTGCAGTTTTATTCTTAGTAATCTTCTTTGTTAGCATTTCTGAACACTTAGGACACTTCTTACCAGTTGGCATATCCCAATATGCAGTCTTACATTTAGGATAATTGTTGCACCCGTAGAATATTTTGCCCCTTTTGCTTCTTTTCTCTACTATGTCTCCTCCACAATTAGGACATGTACAAGCGATACTTTCTTCTTTTGGTTCGTTTTTAATGTATTTACACTTAGGATAATTACTACAAGCAGTAAACTCACCATAACGTCCATTTCTAATTACTAATGGAGATCCACAGTTAGGACAATCCTCACCAGTTTTTTCCGCTTCCTTCTTAGGCATATTCTTAAATGCTTCTTCTACACTAGGTTCAAACTCATTATAAAAGTTAGTTAATGTTTCTACATAATTCTCCTTACCATCTGCAATCTTATCTAAATCACTTTCCATATTAGCCGTATATTCAACATTAATTAAATGAGAAAAATGTTCTTGCAACTTATCAGTTATTTCAAAACCAATTTTAGTTGGTACAAACTTCTTATCTTCAACATTTACATAACCACGTTTCTTTATTATATCCATAGTAGTTGCATACGTACTAGGTCTACCAATACCAAGTTCTTCCATCTCTTTAATAAGACGTGCTTCTGTATATCTAGCTGGAGGTTTAGTAAAGTGTTGCTCAGATACTATATCATTTGCATCAAGTACACTATTTTCTTTTATCTCAGGTAATATATTATCCTTAGTATCTTCATAATCGCTATACACTTTTAAATATCCATCAAAAGTAATAATCTGACCAGTAGACTTAAACTGATAATTATTATTATCAAGAATAACTGTAGTGTTTAGAGTTTTTGCTGGAGCCATCAAACTAGCTAAAGCACGATAATAAATCATTCTATATATTTTAAATTCATCATTAGTTAAATACTTTCTTACAGACTCTGGAGTTCTATTTATACTAGTTGGTCTAATTGCCTCGTGTGCATCTTGTACATTATCTTTTTTCTTACTCTTTTTAACATAACCTACATACTCATTACCATAATTAGAACTAATATAAGCATAAGTAGATTTTATAAATTCATCAGATAATCTAGTTGAATCTGTACGCATATAAGTAATTAAACCTACTGTCTCATCAGATAAATCAATACCTTCATATAGTTTCTGCGCAATCTGCATTGTCTTTTTCGCATTGAAATTAAGTTTATTACTAGCATCCTGTTGCAATGTACTAGTTATATAAGGCATGCGTGATTGTTTAGCTTTTTCCTTTTTATCAACAGACTCTACTTTAAAGCTATTACCTAAGCAAGATAATACCTTATCAAGACAATCCTTATTACTTATTTTAAAATCTTTATGATCATAATTAAATAGTTCTGCATCAAATTCATCAAATATACCTTTAACTGTATAATACTCCTCAGGATTAAACGCTTCAATTTCTCTTTCACGTTCAACAATTAGTTTTAAAGCAACACTCTGTACTCTACCCGCACTTGTGCCACTAGTTTTAGACTGAATTAGTTTACTTAATCTAAATCCAATAATTCTATCCAATATTCTTCTAGTTTCTTGACTATTAACTAAATCATTATCAATCTTTCTTGTATGATTAAAAGCATCTGTTACTGCATTCTTAGTTATTTCATTAAAAACTACTCTATCATAATCATTATCATTAAGTTTAAGTACATCTTTTAAATGCCAACTAATAGCTTCTCCTTCGCGGTCTGGATCGGTAGCAAGATAAACGTGATCAACTTTTTTAGCTTCCTTCTTAAGTTCATCAACTACACTCTTTTTACCTTTCATCATTACATAATTAGGTTTAAAACCATTATCAACATCTACACCAAAACCAAACTTACCAGTAGTAGCTAAATCTCTAACATGCCCTTTTGATGATAATACTTTATAATCGCTACCTAAATATTTTTCTATAGGCTTTGTCTTACTTGGTGATTCGACTATAACAAGATTCATAGTATCCTCCCTTTCCTATATAAGTTTATACACGAAAATGATATTTTTGTCAATCAAATTATAAATACAAAATTTCGAAAAAATTTGCTTATAGTATATAATAGCAATCATTTATAACTATTAGTTATTTTTTATTTGGCTAGTGCTAAAGGTTAGACTATATACATGTCAGCAATTTGAATAAATTCTTCCTTCATTTCTAGACTACTAGATAAAATTATAACTAGCGTATTTATTTTTAATGATATTGCATAACTCTATTCCATCAATTCCATCCTTATATAAATAGTTAGTAACCATATAATCTATTTATTTATCTTTAATTTATATAATAAATCATCACTATTACTAACTAAATCAACACCATATCCAATTTTAGTAATAACATCAAAAGTATTAGAAACACAAAGTTTATCATAATCATCAAGCAAAACTTTTCCATTGTATTTTTTATCTTAATAACATTTCTGTCACATTTTAATAATGTGCTTAACTTAATAATTATAATCACCAAAATCATTAATATAACACATAAAACAATATAAATATCATAATTCATAACCTTTTCAACAAAATTGTATGTCCTAACTATTAAATCATATTTTAGACCATTTCCCGACATTTTAAAGATATTTTATAAACTAATGGCAAAATTATTATAGGGGTGTATTATGATTTATGATGTAATGAAAAAAGAAAGAGAAAACAAAGAGCTAACTCAAAAAGAACTTTCTAGCATATTAGGAATTAGTCGTTCAACTTATGCTGGATGGGAAAATGGATTAGATATAATTTCACTACCACGATTAAATGAACTATGTGATTTTCTTGATATAAGCCTTGATTATATATGTGGAATTAGCAACGTACAAAAACCAATTGAAAACATAAAAGATGAAATAAATTCAAAAGTAATTGGTAAAAACCTAAAAAACATTAGATTAAAATATGGACATACCCAATCTAAAACTGCAAGATTAATTCATACAAACCAATCAAATTATTCAAGATATGAGCGAGGCAAAAACACAATACCAACATCACTAATAACAGCTTTTGCAAAAATTTATAATGTATCAATAGATTATTTATGTGGAAAGAAAAAAGATTCAGAAATAATTTGAATCTTTTATTTACACTTAAATCCTTGTGATGTAAATTGCTTTTTTGCTTCTTTTATAGTAATATCTTTATCACTACCTTCAGGCTTAATAGTTTCTTTAATGATAAGTTTTGAACCATCTTGTTTAACATTATCATATGATGATTTCATAGCAGATAATGCAGCTTTTGCAGCAGTTTCACTTTTAGCATCTACTACCATATCCATATCAACTTTAGTAGCCTTACCCTTAGAATCAAAATAAGTAGTTGCAGTAGATTTCATTTCCATACCCATTTGAGTTTGAGTCATAGTACAAACTAATTTAGATTGTTTACTACCACATCCAGTTAATAATAAAGCAACTCCAACTACAGCACCCATCAATAATCCTTTTTTCATTTTCCTTACTCCTTTCTAATAACATTATATCATCAAAAAACAGTAATAACAATATATCGACAAAATATTTTAATTTTTTTAAAAAAAGTATTGACAAAACAATACTTTTCGATTAATATATAAAGCACCAATTCGGATTAACCGGATTGGTGCTAGTATCACACTAGCCAACCCCTTTTTATTCTTTTATAGAAACTGCTCAGGGGGCAGTTTCTTTTTTTGATATTTGTATGCTGACAAGCTAATAACGTGGCATTTAAGTAGAAAAAAACGAACTATAAAAGTTCGATATAATCATCTGGAGCGGGTGATGGGAATCGGACCCACGTTATTAGCTTGGAAGGCTAGAGTTCTACCATTGAACTACACCCGCAGAACATAAATAATTTCTGCTGACAAGTTAAATTATAAACTATTTTCCAGCCTTCGTCAAGCTTTTTTCCAAACTTTTTTCTATTTATTACGACTAATTACTTTATTATTCATATTTTCAATAATATCATCCCCTAAGTTGTACCACTTAAGTTGTGATATAAATCTACACTTCTCATACTTAGAATTATGATTTAAACACCTATTAAGAGGTTGATATGATAAATTAGAAAAATGAATACCAGTAGAATAATCATTCTTATGAGATAATAAAATATCATATATATCATTTGCTTTAATCCAAATAAAATCATTAGGTACTCCATATATTAATATATCTACCTTATCATGTGAATTTCTCCCTTTTAAAATAAATCTATCTATACATTTTCTTAAGAATACTTCCTCATTAATAAACTTATTAATCTCATCTATCTCACCTTGATGAGATTTTTTATATTCAACTATACTCTCTCTTATCTTACCAGTTCCATTAGTAGTGCCATCTGCATAATGATATTTAAGAAAATTAATAACCATACCTCTAGGCATATTATTACTAATTAAGAAATGAATAAATTCAGAAATAGGTTCAGAATGTACTGAATTTCTTACTCCTTTTTTTATACTAACTCTTTTAACAACCTCGCCTATCTTAATTACAATATCATATTTCTGTAATTTCATATTCTTATAGCACTTAACAACTCTGCTAGAATCAATATCTCCAAAAATATCATAAATAAATAATTGCAAGTTAAAATCAATATCTCTAATTTTCTTATTATTTAGTTTTAATACAAACTCATCTTCATTTTCAAATCCATTTTTATTACTATTAAAAGGCATCGTATATCCCCCCTATATATAATATACGAGGCTTTTTGCAAATTTCCTTCTTTTTTTACATATTTTTCTAAAATATTATTAAAAAAGCAGTCTACCTGCTTATACTATAGAAATAATAATTATCATTATTCTTCTTAAATGTGTAAATAAATGTATAGAAATCATTATAATTATTATTTAAGTAATCTTGATAATCTATTTCTTTAATATCTTTACTGAGTACTCTAGAATCTATTACCTCTTTACCACTTGCATCCTTAGATAATATTCTAGATTCATTACCTAAATACTTTTTAGATGAATAAAATGCTGCTTTATAATATAGTTTTACACTATCATCACTTTTAATTGACTTAATAAACTTAGTAACTACTCCACTTCTAGTTTTACAAGTACAATCTAATTTAATAATCTCACTATTGTCATAACTAATCTTAGGACAAGTACCAGTTACTTTATTAATATCAATATCTTCATTAAATATTTTCTTGTACTCCCCTTCGATATCACTCTTATTATAATTATTAATCATATTAAGTACTGTAGTTAGCTTAATATTTGAATCAATATCACTAAATAGTGCTTTGCCGGTATAAAATGGTTTCATATCTACACAATTATTATTAAACGCATCAACATATCTTTCCAAAAGTAATACATCCGCACTATTACTATTTTCTACTACCTTATTATCACTTTCATTAGTACTATGATTATACTGTGAAATAATATAGAATATTAAATAAATACATAATATACACATTACCACAATAGATACTACTAAACTTGTTTTTAAACCACGCTTGTCCATTTATTACTTCCTCTTATTCTTCTTTTTATTATTATTACTTTTACTTGTAACAACTACTCTTCTGATACTTTCTAATTTATTTTTATCATTAAATGTTAACTCAATTAAATCGGGAGTATTAAATCCATTTATTATAGTCTTACCTTTATATCTAATTATATACTTTGAATTATAATCAACCTCACACCACTTAGATAGTAAGAATGTAATAGTTGATGAATGAGTAACTATTAAAGCATTCTTACCAATATTTTTCTTTAATACTTTAGCTAGTCCTCTAAGTGCACGAGCTCTAACCTCATCAAAAGATTCGCCATACTTTAATTTATACTCATGATTGATAAACTGTTTTTTAAAGAAATCTGCAGGAATTTTTTCTGGATCATCTACTCCAAACTTTCTCTCATCAAAATTAGCATCCACTATCACTTTGGTTTTATTCTTTATAGCCATATATTTAGCTGTTGCAATACTTCTTACATAGTTACTTGAAACAACCATATTTATATTACTTAACTCAGGAATCTCGCTATACTTATATGCTTTCTTTTCTCCTTCAACACTTAATATATACTTCTTATTTATATTTTCAAATGATTCCTTTAAATTTCTAAAATCAATATTTTTATCTGCAATAGAATGTCTTAATAAATATATTTTTGTCATATCCTCACCTTATATTACTTATACCATAAATACTGATTTTTTTCAATATCATTCCTCAACATGTTTATCTATATTTTCTATTTTATATCCTTTTTTAATTATAAACTTTATAATCATATCTAAACTTCTTACTAATTCATTATTAATACTTAAAGTATATATTGAACCACTACTTAAGTTATTCTTTATATTATGAAAATAATTATTACTAATACTCTCTCCTTTAATAGTATAACCTTCAATACTCATACATTTATTAACAGTCTTATTATTACTATACAAGCAATATATATTACTCTGTTTACCTACCTTAGTAATAATAGTATCCATCCATTTATAATTACTTTTATTATTACTTATACCTATTATATATCCTTTATTAATTAAGTTATATACTAATTCTAAATTATTAGATAAAAAATCCTCATCTATAAAGAAAGTACTAGATACTTTATTATTATCTAGAATAGTAATAATTTCATCTAAATAAGTAATATCATCTAATATAAAATTAATACTAACCATTCTTTTTATCTTATTACCACTATTTATAATATAGTTTTTATTATCTATAATACTTATACTAGGTTTAATATAATCATAGATATATAAGTTATGATTATACTTACCATACTCCTTCATATTATTATAACTTTTATTAATATTAACTTTTTTCTTACTAATACCAGGAGTAATATATTTATCATTAATTACTGCATTAATCTCTTTAGTTTCATACCTCTTTTTATTATCTTTAATCATAATCATTATCTCATCCATGTTTTTAATTACAGTAGATGTTTTATCCGTTAAAAAAAAACTAAAGATTAGTAAACTAATTAAGGCAATATATTCAAATATCTTTTTCATAAACCACCTAATTAATTATATGTCTTTAGTTTTTATTTAAACTCCCTAGTAAAGTTTCCATTCTCAAATATTTTAATTTCTTTATTATCTTTAGTTATACCAGTAATACTTAAATCACTAGTACCTATCATAAAATCTACATGATTATCACATTTATTTAGTCCTAGTTTATAAAGTTCTTCTTTTGATGTATTAGGACCATCCTTAATACATTCTGGAAATGAATCTCCTAAAGCAATGTGACAAGCAGCATTCTCATCAAATAATGTTTCTAAAAAAACCATGCCTGATTTAGAAATAGCAGAATCATATTCAACTAAAGCGACTTCTCCTAGGTAATCTGCATTATCACATGTTTTAATAAGTGCTTTAAGAGTATCTTCTCCTTTTTCTGCTTTAACTTCTACTGCTTTACCACTTTCAAATCTAACACTAAAATTCTCAATTATATTATCTTGATAACTTAGTGGCTTTGATGCATATACTATACCACTAGCAGTACGATAATCAGGAGATGTAAACACTTCTTCCGTTGGAAAATTACATAAAATCTCTTTACCATCCTTTAGTTTCTCTCTACCTGATGCCCAAATATGATTTATTGGTAATTCAATACTAAAATCAGTACCTAGAGAGTTTTTATAAACAAGTTTTTTAAACTGATAATCATTTAACTTTTTAGCTCTACTATCTAGTTTTTCAATCTTTTCATTCCATAATTCTTCTGGATTATCTTTAGTAATCTCACATATTTCAAATATCTTCATCCATAAGTCATCTACTGGATTATCAGAATGTGGAAACAGTACTGTTGCCCAAGCGAGTGTTGGGACAGCCGCAATACACCATGGTACCATCGACTTATCTCGTAACTCTTCAAACTCACGTCTTGTTTCGTTTGAATACTTGACTAGTTCTTTAACCTTATCTGGATCAACATCAGCCATTAAACCTGGCGTTTCTGATGCAAGCATCAAGAAAGATGCTTTCTTACTTGCATACTCATTCCACTTACTACGATTCCAAAACGTTAATTTCTTACAGTCTTCAACACTCAAGTTCTTAAGTGCATCATGCTTTAAATAAGGATCAACTATATCAAAATATATATCAGTAACACCTATACTATAAGCAACATCTGCAACTATCCTTACAAAATCTAGTCTTTCTGCATTAAAACTAATAAATAATGGTTCTCCTTTATTTATTCTTAAACAACTATTTAATAATACTTCAGCATACTTCTTTTTTAAATCATTCATTTTATCACCTTTTTCCCTATTTAACATAATATACTATAGAAAGGAGCAATTATGTATCAAAATTATAATTATCCTAACCAAAATAATATTCCTTATAGATTTAATAACCGAGTAAATAATAACCAAGATAGATTTGCCGGAGGTTTCTTAGGACCATTTTTGCTTGGTGGTTTAACTGGTGGACTAGTCGCACCACTATTCTATAACAATCGTCCTAATTATTACTATCCTCCTTATTACTGCCCTAATTGTTACCCTAATCAAGGATATTATTATGGTGGATATTACCGTTAACACATTATTATCTTATCATAATTTTACAAAATTATGCAATTGACTGCGTAATTTTTTTGTGGTATTATAATGCATACGGAGGAGATTATGAATAATATTGATTATAACTTTGATTTAGTAAAAAAAGAAAATCCAGCTTTATATGAAAGTTTAGAGTTTAATATTGCAAAAATATTAAAAAAATATAATGCAAGAATGTATAGACTTTATACTGAGTATCTTGCATCTAACAAGCAAAACACTTATTATGAAAAGAAAATAAAAAAATATGTTTATTCACTTTATTTAAACTCTTTAAATAAAGAAGATTTAAAAGAATTAAAAATAATTAATAAATATATAAATAAATTAATAAAACATTTAGAATTTGAATTTCTCGCAACATTCACAGAAACTAATGCATTAGGTATTCCACCTATGCAGAATAATAGTATGATAGTAGAAAATGCAAAGGCGATAATGTTAAGAGATAACAATGGTTTTTACAGTAATGATAAGAATATTCAAGATAAAATTGATAACGAAGAAGCTGTTTTTCAAACATTAAATAGTTATCTTATTAACAAAGAAAGTATTATGAATGGAGAAAGAACAATTAATTCAAAAATTCTTACAAGAAAAGAAGTATTAGTAATTGCTAATTATCTTGGATATGGAAGTGTAAGAGAAAATATACTAGAAAGTCAAACTAGAAAAAAACAAAAAACATTAACAAAAACTAAAGGATTATAATTGTTCTTTAGTTTTTTTCTTGATATAATACTTTAAACGAGGTGGTTGTATGATTAATAATATTGAAGAATTAATACTCGAAAAAAAGTATAGTTTATTAAAACAAGAATTAATTAGTATGAATGAAGCAGATATTGCAGAAATACTAGAAAACTTAAATGAAGTGGATTTAGTTACTATATTTAGGTTACTTCCTAAAGATTTAGCTGCCCTAGTATTTTCATATCTATCTATTGAAAATGAACAAGTAATTATTAAAGCCTTATCTGATAAAGAAGCAGGTTTAATCATTGATAATATGTATGCCGATGATGCAGCAGATTTAATAGATGAGATGCCTTCTAATGTAGTTAAAAGATTACTTTCTAATACTACACCTGAAACAAGAGCCGATATTAATAACTTACTTAAATATGAAGATGATTCTGCTGGTAGTATAATGACTGTAGAGTTTATTGACCTAAAAGAAAACTATACAGTAAAAGATTCACTTGATATTATAAAAAAAGAAGCAAATAACATTGAAAATATTGATATATGTTACGTACTTGATAAAACAAGAAAACTACTAGGTTTTGTAAGATTAAAAGATATACTTATTAGTAATGATGATATACTTATTAAAGATATTATGCATAAAGTACATGCTAAAGTTAAAACAAGTACAGACCAAGAAGTAGTTGCACATAAGTTTAAAAAATACGATATTAATATCATTCCAGTAGTTGATTCAGAAAATAAACTAGTAGGTATTATTACAATCGATGATATCGTAGATATTATCGATGAAGAAACAACTGAAGATATAGAGAAAATGGCCGCAATTACACCAAATGACAGACCATACAATAAAACAGGAGTATTTCATACATATTTAAAAAGAATACCATGGTTATTACTTTTAATGATATCTGCAACATTCACAGGTAAAATCATTCAAAGCTACGAGTCTGCCTTAGCTTCAACAGTAGTTCTTACATCATTTATTCCTATGCTTATGGATACCGGAGGTAATGCTGGATCTCAATCATCAGTTACAATTATCAGAAGCCTATCTCTAAACGAGATTAAATTTAAAGATATATTTAAAGTAATATTTAAAGAGATAAGAGTAGCAATATTAGTAGGTATTACACTTGCAGTAGCAAACTTCATTAAACTACTTATAATAGATAGAGTATCTATATCTATCGCACTAATAGTTTGCCTAACTCTAATTATAACAGTAATAATAGCTAAAATAGTAGGTAGTACCCTACCTATGATAGCTAAAAAAATAGGCTTTGACCCAGCTGTTATGGCAAGCCCATTTATTACTACTATAGTTGATGCAATATCATTAATAATTTACTTTACAATTGCAACCAATCTATTACATATATAAAAGAACGCAAAATGCGTTCTATTTTTGACTTTCTATAAATCTAGTAAAATTAATAGTTTGATATGGAATAGTTTTTTCGTTTAACTTGGCAAATAATTTATACGACTTTCCATCATTGGTATCAATAGTTATTCTTTTTACTTTAGAATTTAAAATTGCATAATTTTTGATAACTATATTTTTAATATTATCATTAGAAATAAATATATATTTATCCTTTTGTAATATCATTTTATTAATATTTTGTGTTAAAACTAAACCGGGTTGTTTTAAATAAAACATTCCTATCCCATCCTCTGTTTGATTAATTAACACTCCTTCAAAAGGATATTCCATACCACCAACTACGCCATTACTCTTTTGCATATCTTTATAAGCAACAAAAATATTGTTATTGTTTTTATATCCGTTAACAGTTTTAAATAGTTCTATTGCTTTTTCAATTGTATTAAATTCTTCCATAACTTACCTCCTTTATAATTATAAAATAAAAGTAGAATATAATCAACATCTATTCTACTTTATACTCACAATCTCTTGTATCTATATTACATTTAATACTATTACCTTCTTTTATATTATCATCATTTTTCATATTTGAATTTAAATAAATATAATTATTATCTACATTATCAATAGTAAGATATATTTGATTAGTATTAGGTGTATTTTTATAATTTAGATTAATAATATCTTTCTTAATACTAGTACCATTAAATGTATATTTAATAATACTTCCTTTTTTACCAATACAATGTATATAGTATTCATTATTATCTAAGTAATCACTTATATCACATTTATTAAGTGTATCTAGTATATAGTATTTATTATTATCTTTTAATAATATATTATGTGAATAATAACTACTATTGTTTGTATTATAATTAGTTATTACATAATTACTATTTTTATAGCTAAACTTTTTATATATAGTCTCACTACTATTTAATGTATATTTATCTAGATTATCTAATTTACTTTTATAATCAATATAACTAACTAATTTATAAACAGTTAATATAACTAGTATAAACACTATAATAATAATTGGTATAAATATCTTTTTCATACTACTCCTTATTTGTTTTTGCTTTCTTATTCCAACTTGTTTTCTTACATTTTGGACACTTAATATATCTAGTTCGTCCTATATGCATAGAAAATAACATCTGTTTATTTGTTGGAATAAACTTATGCTTACATTTACTACACTCATAATATCCTGCAATTCTTTCTATTCTAAGTGCATAGAATACTCCTACTATAAATATAATAAGTGCGGCAATTATTAATAATACTCTAGTTAGTACAGGCATATTTAGATATGATGCAACAAAGATTAGTATTATAAATGTAATAGAACTACTAAACCCAATAACATATTCTAGTAATAATAATGTTTTCTCATATTCATTATTTTTCTTTTGCAATTCTATTAATCTATTCTCTGCTTTATCAACATAGTCACTTTTTAAAATCTTCTCTCCATTTAATAATTCATTAACACTAATATCTAGTATTTTAGATAATTCCAACATTAAAGATGCATCAGGTAAGTTTTTACCACGTTCCCATTTGCTTACTGCTCTATTAGATACATTAAGTAATTCTGCAAGTTGTTGTTGTGTTAATTTTTTATTCTTTCTACACTCAGAAATAAATACCCCAATTTTTTCTTGATTCATAATCTTCCTCCTGGTTACAATATATCAAAATATAATTAATAATTAAACATACCAAAGGTTGATTTTAGTTATTTACCTTAATTCCTAGTTCATCTAATTGTTTTTCACTTACACTATTTGGACAGTTACTCATTAAATCAGAGGCACTAGCAGTTTTAGGAAATGCAATTACATCACGAATATTATCAGTATTACACAAAAGCATTGTCATTCTATCTAGTCCTAATGCAAATCCACCATGTGGAGGCGTGCCATACTTTAGGGCATCAACAAAGAATCCAAATTTATCATCTACTTCTTCTTTAGTTAATTCTAATGCTTCAAACATCTTCTCTTGAATAGCTTCATCATGGATACGAATAGAGCCCCCTCCTGCTTCATAACCATTAATAACTACATCATATGCTTTAGAGTAACAATTCTCTTTATCTGTTAGTAACTTATCTATATCACTATCTTTAGGCATAGTAAATGGATGATGAAGGGACAAAAATCTACCTTCTTCTTCACTCCATTCAAATGAAGGAAAATCAGTTACCCAAAGTACTTTATAACTACTATTATCAATTAGGTTTTCATCGCGTGCAATCTTTATTCTAAGAGCACCAAGTGATGTTTTAACTATCCTTTTATCCCCTAATACTATTAATACTAAATCTCCATTATCAAGTTTTAAACTAGATTTAATATTATTTATTTCTTCTTCTGTTAACAGTTTTGCAATACTACCTGTAACTTCATCTGATATCTTTAAATAAGCAAGTCCTCCGGCTTTATATTTCTTAACATATTCAGTTAAACTATCTATCTTTTTTCTTGAATAATTATCAGCAAGACCTTTAACTACTATGGCATTAATAATACCATTATTATCTATTACACCTTTAAATAGATTAGATTCATTATTTTTAAGTATTTCTGTTATATCATTAAGTTCCATACCAAATCTTAAGTCTGGTTTATCAGATCCATACTTATTTATTGCATCATCATATTTCATACGCATAAATGGACTATCTAATTCAATACCTTTAACACTTTTAAATATATCTCTAACTAGTCCTTCTGCAACATTCATAACATCTTCTTCATCCACAAAGCTCATTTCAACATCTATTTGAGTAAACTCTGGTTGTCTATCTGCACGTAAGTCTTCATCTCTAAAACATTTAGCAATCTGAAAGTATCTTTCAATACCACCAACCATTAATAATTGTTTAAATAATTGTGGAGACTGTGGTAATGCATAAAATGAACCTTTATTAACTCTAGATGGTACAAGATAGTCTCTAGCTCCTTCTGGAGTAGACTTACATAATACTGGTGTTTCTACTTCTAAGAATGATAATTTATCTAAGTAATTACGTGTTGCCATAGTGATTTTATGACGAACTTCTAAATTATGTTTTAAACTATCTCTTCTTAAATCAAGATATCTATATTTTAATCTAGTATCTTCTAGTGCAGTTGTTGAATCACTTATCTCAAAAGGTATTTCACGAGATTTACTAAGTATTTCAATACTATCTACTACAACTTCTATTTCACCTGTTGCAATATGATTATTTACACTACTTCTTTTATTAATCACACCACTAACACTTATTACATATTCACTTTTAATAGTAGATGCAACTTCATAGCACTTACTTTCAGGATTAATAACTAGTTGCATTATCCCACTTCTATCTCTAAGATCAATGAATATTATTCCTCCTAAATTTCTTACTTTAGATGCCCAACCATATAAAGTAACACTCTCTCCTACATTATTAATATTATATTCTGTATTAAACTTCTTCATATATTCCTCCTAAAATTACAAAAAGTCTATAAATTTAAGGGCGAATTACTCGCGGTACCACCTTAATTCATAGACTTGCTATCTCTTTCTTTAACGCAGATATACGATTATTCTTAGTATTTGATGTCTTCATTATAATCACTAACTAGTTTACACCAACCACTAGCTCTCTATATAGTAATCTATAATTACTCCTTCAAACAAATAATTAAATATATATGTATTCTAGCACATATCTAAAATAATATCTAGTAATTAAAACCATTTTTTAAATATTATTTATTTCTTTGACACTTAGACCAGTTATTTTTTGAATCATTTCTATTGATATTTTTTCTTTCTTCATTTTTCTTACGATACCTTCTTCTTTAAATGTCCACACTTATGGGTATATTATAAAAAGTTCATCATCTCTATAAAAGACGTTCTTAAATATCTGGTCATGTCTTAATAAATAATACTCTTTAGTTGTTTCGTCATAATTTTCTCCTATATATATATTATTATTATTATTGAAAACTTTCAAATTTTCTTTTTTTTCTTCAAAAAAAAAACAAGAAATTATACTTTTCTTATTCATTTAACATATATAATATGGATTTTTAAGTAGTTTCTTTAGCTTAGTACCTACTTCCTCGATAGAAGCATCCTTGATTTTAGCTGCTCCTGAGTACTTATGACCTCCACCATCAAACTCCTTCATAACCTCACCAACATTTACTTTACCATGTGACCTAGATGAAATAGATATAGTATCATCATCTATTTTACCTAAGGCAAATACAGCATCTAAGCCATATCTAAGAGAATAGTCAGCTGCTTTAGCAAGTTCTACTGCTTCTACTAGTTCATTTTCACCTGCAATTATAGTACCTATTGTATAATGTGATACATCAAGTCTATTTACTAAACTTTGTACTTTTCTATCACTATAAAAATCTTCAACAAAGAAATCTGTTACTCTATTTCCATCTGCTTTATAATCTAATAATTTAGATACAATTTTAAATGTTTCAGAACTAGTATTTTTACTTAAACGAGAAGTATCTAAATGAATTCCTGCAAGTAAGTATGTTGCAATATCACTAGGTATCTTTATTTTTAAATTGTTAAGTAACTTAGTTATTATTTCTGATGCACTTGATGCTTTAGTATCTATATATCTATAATCACATTCAACACTTTCTTCATTTAAATCATGATGATCAATAACAATTGTATTTTTAGGTATTAGTAAATCACTAACAGATATTAATTTATGTGTATTAACATCAGTTAAAATAAACAAATCATTTTTATCTTTTATACTTTTATATGCATCTTTATTTATAACTAAATCTTTAGAATTATTTAACTCTTCAATAATTACTCTAGCTCCATTATTAATAGTATCTATATTATCATTAACAATAATTCTAGATTCTTTTTTAAATTTCTTTGCAATCAAAGTAATACCAGCAGCAGAACCTATTGCATCAAAATCAGGTTTATTATGAGGAACTATAATTACTTTAGAAGCGTTGATAATTCTATCAGTCATATATATTTTTAAATCTTTTATCATATAAACTCCTTAACACTAAAATATTATATTACAAAGATTTTAAATTGTAAACAAAAAATGGTAGTAGTAAAATACTACTCACCATCTTTTTTCTTTATTTTATCTTTAATTATATCAGCTACTACATTACCACTAGTTAGATTATCAATAGTTTTATTACTTGCAATCTGTTTAATAATATTAGAGTTAACTTTAGTACCTTCTACTCTTCTATTATTTGCTCCATCCATCCAAGCATTACTTAATCCATGACGAGATCTAATAAATTGATCAACATTTCTTAGATTAGATATTTCTCTTTTAGTTTCTTTTTCATAAGTATGCCTAGCATTAGAATTACGATATCTAAAATACATGATAAAGAAATATATTACACCAGCAAGTAAGAATGCCCACTTATAATCAAATTTTACAAACAACATTGCAATAAAGCCAATTAATTCAATAAACGCAGATACAGCAATAAGTTTTGGCATATGTATAGGTACACTCCCCATAGTCTCTTTAGTTCTTGCATTAACAGCTACATAGTGAAGAATTTTCTTATTACCTGTTACTTCTTGATAACTATAAAGCCAAACAGGTAAGTATGCAGCCATCCACTGCTGTCCTTTTACTTTGAACTCTTCTTTATTCCATTTAACTCCACGGTCATACTTCTTTAATGTATCATTAGCAGCATATCTTGCAATATCTTTACCTTGAGTATCAACAAGTAATTTTAAATCATCAATAGATGTATCCCTTTTTTCTGATGTAAAACCTCTTAAGTAATTTGCATTATACTTAACTACATTTTCAATATCAAAAGGCATAATTGCATTAATAATATTATTAGTTTTCTCTTTAGATGCGTTATTTAATCTATCACTACTAGATTCAACAGATAAACCTTTGATTGCAATATCAAACTCACGCTCTACATGATATAAATCTGCATCATATCTTCTTTCTCGGTGTTCATCAGATCCTACATAGTAAGACCTAGTCTCATGTTCGCCTTCACCGTTAAAGTTAGCATGTGCATTAATATCTACTAACATGTATGGAAAATATACACCCATTATATTTTCCGTTGTAAACTCAGCTCTAAACTTAGGATGAGCAAAGAACTTCCTTTTACCAACAAATTTTTCAATAGATTCTCTTGCATCTTCTTTTTTTACACTAAATGGAAGTACAACATCCGGTACAGCACCGTTTGGTATTTGTTCATTAATAGATAAAGTATTTCTACACCAGTGACATCTTGCTTGAGTAGATGAAGAAGTATCAATTACTACCTCGGCTCCACAACTACTACATTTAAGTGTAACAACATTATCATCTGAAGTAATCTTAGTTGCTCCTGATGCGATTACCTGACCTTCTAGTTTAGATATATCAGTCTCAAATCCTGATACTTTTTCTGGTTCAAATTCATGACGACAGAAATTACATCTAAGTTTACCAGTGTTTCTATTCATTGAAATATCAGTTGAACCACATTTAGGACACTTTTCTTGGCCGTTTACCTCACCTTCTAAAGTATTTATGATAGTTGCAGTATCTTCTACACTAGTAACACTTTCACCATTATTATTCTTATTCTCTTCCATATTATAATCCTAATAATTGATTTTTAACTTTATCATAATCTTCTTGTGTAATAGCTCCTGCATCAAGTAATTTTTTCATTTCCATTAACTTTTGTGTTGGATCTACAGCTGCTTGTTCCTGAGTAGCACCACCAAAGTTTGGTTGATAAGTACTTCCAGTATTAGGTTGTTGCATTCCTCCCATCATACCGCCTGCAGCATTCATACCCATGCCCATGAAAGCCATACCAGATCCTCCACCATTTTCTCCTGCAGCTTGCATACCACGAGCAGCCGCTTGTTGCATAAATGCATTACCACGATTACCAGATAAAGCATCAGCTTTCTTAACATCGCTCATTAATGCTTTAGTATCTTCATCGTATTCAATTGCAAGAATTGCAGTTTTAACAATTTCTAAACCTCTATCACTTTTCCACTGATAAGCATCTTCAACAGCTTGTGACAAGCTTTTAGCAAATCCAATTTGATCTCCCTGAATCTTAGACATTCTATTTCCTTTTGAAGGATCATTTGTATAATTAGAAAATGCAGCAGATAAGCTTCCAACAACTTCATTAAATAATTGCGCACCAGCATCATTATCCATATCAGCAAAATCAAACACTTCTGCATTTGGCCCTAAATACTTAGCAGGCACAAAATTCTTAACAAATAAAATTGGATCTGTAATCTTTAAAGTATAAGTACCGCGAGTAACAGCTCCTACTTGAGTACCAAAGAATGCATCATCCCAATAAATTTCTGATTGAGTACCAAATCTGTTATTTGGAATCTCTTTTAAATTAACATAGAATGCTAATTGTTGAGAAGTTGCTTGACCTCCAAACTTAAACTTATCCCAACTTGATTTAATAGTAGATGCAATAATTCCATCTCCTGAGAAAAATGATTTAGAATTAGGATCATCAGATCTAAACTCAAATCCTCCTGGTTCTGAAATGAAACCTGTAATAGCTCCATCTTGCATAGTAATAAGTGCAGTCCCTTCTGGAACAATAATCTTACTACCATTAGTAATTACGTTCTCACTACCTTTAGTATTAGAACCACGTCCATTATTAGTTCCCTTAGGTACTGCTCTAAATACTCCCGCAGTAGCAGGAACTCCTTCCTCAGGCATATAGAAGTCTTTCCACTGATCAGCGAAAGTTCCTCCTAATGCTCCTGTAAATGCTTTAATAAATCCCATATATATTCCTCCTTTAATTTATTAAACACATTAATAATGCATAGCATTATTATACAAGACAATTATATCATACTCACAAACAAAAAAGAAGTAGTTATATAAATTTGTTACCATTGCTTATATAACTTGAATTAATACAAGATATGCAATTAAACAAATATTATAACTTTTTAAATATTTTCTTCTAAAAAAGAAGGAAATTGGAAAGTTTTGTCGTATATTATAATTAGGGGGGAGATAATAATGTCTAAAGATAAAAAATTCTATTCGCTTGCAAATGATTCTGTATTTAAAAATGTTTTCTATAGGGATGATAAACTTCTTAAAAGATTCTTAACTGATATTTTATCTGTTTTTTATGATAATGTTGATATTAAGGATTTTAAAGTTCTCAATACCGAACTTACCAAAGATAGGCTCTACATTAGAAATAAGGTTGTAGATATTTTAGTCGATATTGGTACTAAGGTAATAAACATTGAAGTTAATGTGAAATATGATGATTATAGAATATATAGAAACTTCTTCTATCTTGCATCATCTACAATTGAAAGTATGAAAAAAAATATGAATTTTGTGGATGTAAAAGAACATGTTCAATTTAACTTTAATTTTAAAAAAAATTATAAAAATGGATACAAGATATCTGAATATGGTGACCTATCTAATGGTGAAGTTACTATACCATTTATGAAAACAATTGATGTTGATGTTGATTATTATAAGGATAAATGGTATAATTCAGGTAAACCAAAGGAATATTATGAGAAGTTTAAAAGCATCATAATGTTTGGATTAACTGAATATGAACTTAAGAATTTAAAGGATAGTGATGACTATATGAAAAAGATTAAGGATGATGTTATAAAGCTTAATAGAGATCCTAATTTTTATCAGGCTATGTCCGATGAGGAAGATAGAGAAATGATTGAAAATAGTATCTTTATTAGTGGTAAACAAGAAGGAATAAGGCAAGGTATTGAACAGGGTACTTGCCAAGGTATTGAACAAGGAGCAAAAGAAAAAGAAATTAATATCATAACGAATATGAAAAAAGCAAATTACAATTTAGAAGACATTGCAAAAATTACAGGACTAAGTATAGAGCAAATAAAAAAGATATAAATTAGATAAAATACTTTATATCTTTTTTATTATTTATATATTTTGTTTTATTTTTTTAAATCATACCCTTCTATCCTATCGCACTTTTAAATTGCATTTGATAAATATAAGAAATACGCTAATAAAATATTTAATATAATTAACAATACTATAAATAATATATGTTTCTTTCTTTCATTATTTAATGTTGCAATAAATTCTCTTATAAATGCATTAATCCAGAAATATTGTTTTGTACTACTTCCAATTCCTTCAATACTATAACCCAGCTTATAAGCAATATTTCCTGCTCTAAATACATGGTAATTAGTTGTTGAATAGATAACACTTTTACTATTTTTAATAAGCTTCATTGAATTAATTATATTCTCTTTAGTATTTGTTGATCTATCTTCAATAATTATATCTTTAGAATTAATTCCAATACTCACTAAATAATTAGATATAGCCTTTGCTTCTGATATAACTTCATCACTACCCTGGCCACCAGATGGAATAAACTTAATTCTTTTTCCTGTTTTACTTTTTTGTATCTTACTAAACTCTACTGCTCTATCTACTCTTGATTTTAATAAGTTAGTAAGTGTTCCATCCTTCCTAATACCACATCCTAATATAATAATATAATCTTTATCATACTTAGGAATATGCCTAGCTGCTTTTATTCCACATATAATTGTTCCAATTAATATACACTCTAAATATGTAATAACACCATACACTGTTGTTTCAAAAAATATCTGGAAACAGCACCAAAATCCTTGCTCATTATGCACATCTATAAATGTTGCAGATTGTAAAACATCATTTATATATAAAGGAAGTAATGTACCTAAAAGTATAGATATACCAAGTATAATGCCTAATGCATTTTTAATATTAAATCCTTCTTTTTTCATTAATACAATATTAGATATTGATACAAATATAGCCATAAATAATCCTAGTGGCAACATATATATATCAAACATTCTACTCGCATAGGAAATAAATCTTACAGTTTCATCTATGCCTGTATAATACTTTAAAGAATACAACTGAACTATTAGAGCAAATGTTAAAAATAGTATCAAACCAATATATTGAATATTTCGATATTGATATATATTTTTTTTAATACTTTTAATATACTTTTTAATTAAAAAGTATATGATTGCTGCAATTAATATAGAACTACATATTGGTATTACAATACTGCCAGTTGAATAACCAAAAAAAGAATTTTTAGTAATTACTCCAAAATTATGAACATAAAGTACAGTTGTAGAATTATAATTGTTATTACCATTAATATCTATATAAGCCTTACCTTTTTCATTTGATTTACACTTAACTTCTAAATATTTTCCTTTTATCGCTTTATCCACAATAATAATTATATTTTTATCTTGTTCAACACTTACTTTATAATCATTAATATCAGATGAACTATCCATAATATCATACTTAATAGTAATATATTTACCATTCATAATCATTACTAGCGTAGTTATTAAAAATAGAACGATAAATAATAACAATAAATAATATCTGTAACTCAATCTTTTCATGTCAAACTCCTTATAAACTATATTCTGGTGTCCTCGATTGGAATTGAACCAACGACCTATTGCTTCGGAGGCAATTGCTCTATCCACTGAGCTACGAGGACATTTTTTTAATATATTTACAAATATATTATAACATATTATTTTGTTAATTCATTGCATCGTTTTAAAAATGAATAAATTGATAGTACAGTACATATATTTAAGTATGAAAACAATAATACATGACTTAAAATTTTTAGACAAAGACTATTTTAATTTCACTGAAGATGATGTAATAATAAATGCAAATGAATGCCAAAACAGTTGCATAGGATGTTTTTCATGTTGGATTAAACATCCTAAAATATGTATTTACAAAGATGATTTTTCTAATATCACTGAAGCACTTAAAAATTCAGATGAACTGATAATTATTAGTAAGAATAGATTCGGGTGCTACAGCGAGAGTGTAAAAAGAGTACTTGAAAGATGCATTGGTTATGTATTACCTTATTTTACTATAAGAGATAAACACATTCATCATGCTAGTAGATATGATAAAAAACTAAAGTTTACAGCTTATTTTTATGGAGAAATAACTAATGATGATTTAGAATGTTTAGACAAATTAGTTAAAGCTAACAGCATTAATTTAAATGCCAAAAACTACGAAGTTAAAAAATTAGATGATGAGGTGATTAATAATGTATACACTAATTAATGGTAGTCAAAAAAATCAATGGAGTAATTCTAAATATTTCCTAGATTATATTAGTAATTATTTAGATAACTATGAAACATTTGATTTAAAATATAATAATTTTCAAGATATAATGAATAGTATTATAAATACTGATACTATTGTCCTTGCTTTTCCTCTTTATGTAGATAGCCCCAACTCTCTTACTTTAAAACTACTTGATTATATATATGACAATAACTTAGATTTATCTGGTAAGAAATTATATGTAATTATTAACTGTGGATTTAGAGAAGGAATACACAATATTACTGCTTTAAACATTATAAAAAACTGGGCTAAAAAAGTAAATATAAACTATTATGGCTCTATATTAATTGGTGCAGGAGAAATAGTTGGCAAAAAAGAATATAGCTATATAACCAGTATTGCAATTAATAAACTTAAAAAATTTAGTAAAAAAATAAAAGAAGAGATACCGTGTAAAGATATAATTACTACTATGGATTTACTTACTAACAGAATATATTGTATGTTTGCAAATTCTTCTTGGACTAAAAAAGGGAAAAAAAATAATTTAAAAAAGAATGATTTATTAATCAAATAATCATTCTTTTCTTATGCACGAGACGCATATTTTCCATCAGCAGTATAAACTACTATTTTTTCACCTTGTTCAATAAATAGTGGAACTCTAACAACAAGACCTGTTTCTAATTTAGCATCTTTAGTTGCATTAGTTGCAGTATTACCTTTTACTGCAGGCTCTGTTTCAACAACCTCAAGTTCTACTTTTTCTGGCATGATAATTCCAAGTAATTCTCCTTCATAAAATGAAAGTAATACATCTAGACCTTCTTTTAGGTAAGATACATTATCACCTAATTGATCTTTAGTTAAATCCATTTGTTCATAAGTTTCCATATTCATGAAGTTATAATTATCACCATTTGCATATAAATATTGCATTCCAACTTTTTCAATCATAGCTTTCTCTAACTTAACACCTGAATTAAATCTCTTCTCAATAATAGATCCAGTTCTTAAGTTTTTTAACTTAGCTTGAACAAATGCCGCACCTTTACCAGGTTTAACATGAGAAAATTCTAATACTGTATAGATATTACCTTCAAATAGAATAGTCATACCATTTTTAATATCGTTTACATTTATCATAGTAACTCCTTTATTAACCTATTTTATTTTTCTTCTTTATGAAGAGTTGATTTTCTACATCTTGGACAGAATTTATTTAATTCTAACTTATCAGTAGTATTTCTTTTGTTCTTTTCAGTACGATAGTTTTGTTCTTTACATTCAGTACATTTTAAAGTTATTCTTTGTCTTGCTTCTCCCTTTTTTGCCATATAAATTGCCTCCTTCTTAAAAAACGCTACTATATTATACCAGATTATTGGTAAAATTCAAAGTATTTTTCGGTAATTTTTTTAGTTATTCGCATATTTACCTTAGACATTCCATTATAATCAGTATTAGGTCCACCTACATCAGGCGAAATTACCGTAAATGTTACACGAGGTGAATCACTTGGCGCATAACCCGCAAATGATGCAGAAATAGTCTCAGTATCTATCTTTCCATCAGAATCAGAGTCAATAAAACTCTCAGCAGTACCGGTCTTACCAGCAGCATTTCTAGAATATTCTACATAACCACTACCAGTACCACCAGCAGCTACTACTTGCTTAAATCCCTCATGGACTCTATCTAAGTATTCCTGTTTAGTATCTACTGTATTTAATACATCAGTTTCAAATGTATAAATTTTCTTTGAAAGTGCTTCATCAGTAGTTCCATCATATACCTCTTTAAGTATGTGTGGTCTAATTCTTTTACCATTCATTGCAATTGTAGAAATGTATTGTGATAACTCAATTGGTGTATATGTATCATACTGTCCAATAGAGAAATCTAGTAAATATCCTGATAAAGTATTCTCACCTTTATAGCCTAATGCTTCATTAGGTAAATCTATTCCAGTTTTAGTACCTAATCCAAACTCTTTAAAAGTATTACGATAAGTATCAAATGCAGTAGTATCTATTTTAAGTGGTCCATCATAAATATAAGTACCCTTACCTACTTTAATAGCTGTTTGAAACTGATATGTATTAGATGAATACTTTAAAGCCTGAATATCATCAATCATACCATAAGTATGAAATGAACATTTAAGTGGAGTTGCAGCTATCTTAATACACTCATCATTACGAACTTCGCCTATTTTAAGTGCTCCAGTATTATATCCAACTATATGTGATGCACCTTTAACAACTGAACCTGGTGTAACTGATGATGTAATAATACCAGGTGTATAATCAACTACACTAAGAGTACCATCATCATTATTTACAACTCTCTTACCAGCCATTGCAAGTATCTCACCTGTATTTGGATCAGTAATAATTACAAATGTTTTAGAAAAATATTCAGTATTAGGTTCTGTCTTTGCAGCAAGTAATTCTTCTGTAATAATAGACTCTATTTGCATTTGCAGGTCAATATCAATAGATAAGACTAAATCATTACCACGATTACCCTTCTTAATTTCTTTATATGTACCATCATTTAATATCTCATAAGTTGACTTTTTACCCTTTAAGTAATCTTCATATTGATACTCTAAATAACTAGTACCTACTCTATCAGTAAGTGCATAACCTTTCTTTAAATAATCCTTCTTAAGTTCTGATGGAATACCATTTTCACTAGTAGATACTTTACCCATGATTGCTTTTAAAGTATCTCCATAAGGATAACTTCTTTGCCAATCAAGTTTAGTATCCACCCCAGGAAGTTCAGGTAATGCATCCGCAACTCTCGCAAACTCTTCATCAGTAACTCCATCATTTTTAATAGTTTTCTCTGCATAAGAATAACCTTTATTCATTAGATAATAAATATATGCAGCCTCTCTATCATCATCTGTTAATGCTTCTATCTCTGAGTCAGTTACTCTCTTTTTCTCTAGTGCATATATCTCATCACTAGTCATCTTACGCTCTTTAACTTTCTGCCACTCATTATCTTTAATCTTAGCTCTAGCTTTCTTTAAATTAGTTTTAACCCAGAAAGTTCTAAGCGCATCATCAGTTAACTTAGTATAATCAACATCAATATAATTACCAAGCTTATAAGCAAGTGCAATTTCTTCTTTAGATGTAACCATACTTTGTTTTCTATATGATATAGTCTTTACAGCTTCATTATCAACAAGTATTTTTCCATTTCTATCATAGATTCTACCCCTAGGAGTACTAGGACCATCTACTATTCTTTTAGTAAGCTTCTTTAACTCTACTTTATAATCATCATACTTTATAACCTGCATGTAAACAAGTTTAGCAATTAAACCTAACATTAATATAGATATTAATACAATTATTATTTTATATCTTCTTACAATTATTATGCCAACTTTATCCTTTCTTCTATCTACAATCTTATTAAGTTTCTTACTCTTTTTATTAGTTACTTTCTTCTTAACTTTATATTTACTTTTATTTAACTTATTATTACTTAATTTTTTCATATATTGTATTGGCATAATCAAAGCTTATAATTGTAAAGAAATTATTAATGTATAAAGTTCTATCATTATAATATGTTAAGTAGTATGCATGTTCCCAAAGATCTAACGCAATTAGTGGTACATAGTTATAACTATAAGGATTCTCTTGGTTAGGTAAGTTTATAATATCAAACTTAGAATCTTTATATACCAAGAATGTATATCCAGACCCAACTAGTTTATTCGCACTATTAATAAACTCAGTTTTAAAGTTATCAATAGAACCATACTGTTTAACTATATCATCAACTAAAGTATTATTAGTTGAGGGCTTGCTAGACATACTTCTAAAATATAATTCATGGTTTAAAATCCCACCAGCATTAACAAGTATACTACCCCTATCTTTTTTATCAAAAGAATCAATATTTTTAAGTATACTTTCTACACTATCATTATAATTAGGTAGTAACTTATTTAGATTATCAACATATTTACCATAATGCTTATTATAATGGATATCTAAATTTAAATCACTTATCACTGGTTCTAAACTACTATAATTTAATTCAATTTTTTTAAACATTTTCTCACCCACTATTAATCTATTCATCAAATATATATTTAGTCATATAATATATTGGTGAATATATGAAAGATAAATTAATAAAGAATTATATAAATAAACTAAAAAAGGAAGATATTAGTGCATTCGCAACTAATAATAATATTAATCTTAATGATACTGAGCTAAGTGTTATATACGATACTATTAAGAATGATTATGAATCACTTTTATATGGTAATCATGAAAAAGTATTTAATGAACTAAAAAGCAAAGTATCATCTGACAACTATGATAAGATTATCAATCTATTTTTTGAATATAAAAAGAAATATGCTCAATTTTTATAATAATTAATTATATCATTAACTAAATTATCATTAAACTTCTTATTTCTAATCATTTCTATTTCAAATAAGTATGGAGGATACTTAGTATCATCTCCCACATAAGGTGTTTCTAATATCTTAGGAACATCTTTTAATTTTTCATGATATATAACACTCATTAAGTTATCAAAACCAATATACCCTAACCCTATATTTTCATGTCTATCTTTATGAGCTCCTAAAGAATTCTTAGAATCATTTACATGAACTACAGCTAATTTATCTAATCCAATTATACTATCAAAATATTCTAATACTTTGTCGAAATCACTAAGATTATACCCAGCATCGTTAATATGACACGTATCTAAACATACTTTAATATGCTTACTACCTACTTTATCAATAATACTTTTAATCTCTTCAAAAGTACGTCCTATCTCACTACCCTTACCAGCCATAGTCTCTAAGCATATATCAACATTCATTCTATCATCAATAGAATTCTTAAGTACATCTACAATATTATCAATACCAACATCTACTCCAAGCCCCACATGACTTCCTGGATGAAGTACTAGTTTAGTTATCCCAAGTTTTTCTACTCTAGATAATTCTTGACGCAAAAAACTAATATTAAAATCTCTATTCTTACTATTAGCTGGATTAATAATATAAGGAGCATGTACAACTACATTATTAATATCTATTCCATTATCACTCATTAATTTTATTGCTTCTTTAGTTAAGTTATCATCCAATTCTACTCTCTTGGTATTCTGTGGCGCCCCTGTATAAAACATAAAAGTATTAGCTTTATAACTTAGTGCTTCAGTAACGCTTAATAACATTTGTTTATCTTTATTAAAAGATACATGACTACCTATTATTAGTTCCATAAATCCTCCATTCCAACTTAATCAATTATATCAAAAAAACATATCTTTTGAAATATGTTTTTTAAAATTTATTATTTAACTAATTCATATGTATCTCTTGATATCATTACTTCTTCATCTGTTGGAACTACAAAGCATTCTATACTTGAATCATCAGCTGATACTTTAACAAATTTACCACGGCAATTATTTGCTTCACTATCTGCTTTTACTCCTAGAGATTTTAAAGACTCCATAATTTCCATTCTAGTATCTATTCCATTTTCACCAATTCCTGCAGTAAATATAATTGCATCTGCTCCATCTAATAATACATAGTATCTAGCTATATAGTTTACTATACTTCTTACAAACATTTTTTCTGCTAGAATACATTTTTCATTACCTTCCTTTATACCATCTTCTATATCTCTTGAATCTGATATACCACCAGTAATTCCTTTAAATCCACTTTCTTTATTTATTAAGTGATCTATATCATCAGCACTATAACCTAAATTTTTTATTAAATAAGGAATAATTGATGCATCCATATCACCAGTACGAGTACCCATGATAACTCCAGCATTAGGAGTAAATCCCATAGATGTATCTACTATCTTACCATCACAAACAGCGCTTATACTACAACCACTACCAATATGACAGATAATAAGTTTTTTATTTTCTTTATAGTATTCTTCCATAGTCTTAGTAATATATTTATGACTAGTTCCATGAGCACCATATTTTCTAATACCATTTTTCTCATATAATTCATAAGGTAATGCATAAAGGTAGGTTTCCCGAGCCATAGTTTGATGAAATGCAGTATCAAATACTACTACGTGTTTTGCACTACTAACAATATCCATAAATGCATTAATACCTACTAAGGCTGCTGGATTATGTAGAGGAGCAAGTGGAGATAACTCATCAATAGTTTTAATTACTTCATCAGTAACTAATACACTCTTATCAAACTTATCTGCTCCTTGTACTACTCTATGTCCAATACCTTTAATCTCATCTAAATCTTCTACTATTTTATTATCTAATAATTCTTGAACTAATATTTTTACTGCTTCAGCGTGATTAGTTAAAATAGCCTCTTTTTTAATCTTTTCTCCATTTAATTTATAACTATAAAAACTATTATCAATACCAATTCTTTCAAAGTTTCCTGATATTAAAACTTTTTCTTCTGGCATTTCATACATTTGAAACTTTAATGATGAACTACCACAATTAACTGCTAAAATCTTCATAATTTTCCTCCTATATCTCATATTCTATTAATCTTAAATTAGGTATTTCAATTTTACTCATATCTCCATCTTCAGGAATTGGATTTAGACAGTAATGAAGTGCTCTTAAAACTGCACTATGAGTTACTACTAAAACATTTTTATCTTGATATCTAACTTTTATATCTTCTAAAAACTCAGATACTCGAGCAAGTAAGTCCTGTACTTTTTCAATACCATTATCATCAGTATTAATAAAGAAGTTCCAACAATTTACTGTATCAACTTCTTCTATATTAGCTCCTTCACACATACCCCAATCACGTTCAATAATTCTATCATCTATATTTATTGGATATTTACCTGAAGTAATAATACGTGCGGTATCTTTAGCTCTTTTTAAAGGAGATGATATAACAATATCAATATTGATATCATTAATAACATTAGATAACTCTTCTGCATCTTTAATACCTTTTTCTGATAAGTCACATTCAGTCTGTCCTTGTATTAAACCTAATTTATTTTTACTAGTTTCACCATGTCTTGTGACATACAAAATCATCTAATCACCTTTTAATCTTTTATATAACTATTTTCTCTCCTTCATTGTTGGGAATAATAATACATCACGTATTGACGATTGTTCTGTAAATAACATAATTAATCTATCAATTCCATATCCTATACCACCAGCAGGAGGCATACCATACTCTAATGCTTCAACAAAGTCATAATCAATGTCATTTGCTTCTTCATTACCTAAGTCTCTTTCTTTTAATTGAGCTTCAAATCTTTCAAGTTGATCTATTGGATCATTTAACTCAGTGTATGCATTCGCACATTCATGTCCTGAGATAAATAATTCAAATCTCTGTGTAAATCTTGGATCTTCAGGATCTTTTTTAGTAAGCGGAGAAATCTCAATTGGATGACCATATAAAAATGTTGGTTCAATTAATGTTTCTTCTACATACTTCTCAAAGAATTTATTTATAATATGACCATATTGTTTTTCATGCTCTTCTAATTCAATATTGTGTTCACTAGCAAGCTTAATACATTCATCAACACTAGTTATTGCTTTAAAATCAATACCAGTTTTCTCTTTTATTGCATCAGTCATACTAATTCTTTTCCATTTACCAGATAGATCTATATCATGTCCTAAATAATTAAATGTAGTTTTTCCACATACTTTATTTGCAATCTCTTGATACATCTCTTCAGTTAAATCCATCATACCATCTAAATCAGAATATGCCTGATATACTTCCATCATTGTAAATTCTGGATTGTGCTGTGGATCCATTCCTTCGTTTCTAAATGTTCTACCTATTTCGTATACAGATTCCATTCCACCTACAAGAAGTCTTTTTAAATTTAACTCCAATGCAATACGCAAGTACATATCTATATCTTGTGTATTATGATGAGTGATAAATGGTCTCGCAGATGCTCCCGATAAAAGGTTTGTAAGTATTGGAGTTTCTACTTCAGTAAATCCTTTATTATCTAAGAAGTTTTGAATACATCTAATAATTTTAGGACGCATAAATGCTACTTTCTTAGATTCATCATTCATAATTAAATCTACATAACGTCTTCTATATCTTTCTTCTATATCAGTAAGCCCGTGAAACTTCTCTGGAAGTGGTCTTAATGCTTTTACTAAATGAGTATACTTTAAACACTTAATAGTAACCTCACCAGTTCTAGTTTTCATAATCTTACCATGTACACCAACTATATCTCCAATATCTGCTGTTTTAAATAAACTATAAGATTCTTCACCAATATCATTAATAGAAATATAAACTTGTATTTTACCAGTCTTATCTTGAATAGACATAAATGATGCCTTACCCATTTTTCTTATAAACATAATTCTTCCTGCAATTGTTGCAGTATCATCCATAGACTCAAATGCATCATGATCTACATCTTGATATTTTTCTTTAATATCAGCTGCAAAATCTGTTCTTTCAAATTTTTCACCAAATGGATCAATTCCAAGATTTCTAATATTCTTTGCTTTTTCTCTTCTAGCTATTTCTTGATCTGTAAACTCTCTCAACAAAATCACTCCTTCTTCGTTGATTAATTATATCATTATTTTTAAGTATTTGCAATTAATTTTAATATATGTTATGATGTAATTGGAAGCGATGCTTCATATAATATAAAAAGGATACGTTTGAAGTGGAAATGAGAGTGACTTTCAGACGTTTCCCTAACTGGGTTACATCCGAAACAGGCCTATAATGTTTCAGATGTTTTTTTCTACTTTAAGGAGTAGATTATTATTATGGAAAGTAAAACCAAAATAATAACAAAATTTGCTATTTCTCTTTTAGTCATACTACCACCATCCTTCCTTAGAACCAAACCCCACTATTTCATAAGCCAAATTTTTTCAAGGAAGGTCAACATCTGAATCGGGACATATCCGAATAGTACTATAACAAACTTATACTATCAATACAAGTATAAATCATATATTTTTAAGGAAATCATCAAGCAAATCTATGATTTCTTTTTTAGTCTTTGTCTTAAATATTTTCTGCTTTAATTCTTTAGTACCAGGTATACCTTTTAAATAATATGCAATATGTGTTCTCATCTCAAGTAAAGCCACTTTCTCATTCTTAGTACTTAGAAGTAAGTCCATATGTCTTTTAATCATATCAAACTTTTCTTTGATAGTTACTTCTTTTGGTAATGTACCACTATCTAAATAATCTACACATTCTTTAATAAGCCAAGGATTCCCAAGTATACCACGCCCTATCATTACTGCATCACATTTAGTATAATCCATCATATGTTTAGCATCAAAACAAGATTTAATATCACCATTACCTATTACTGGAATAGATACATTTTCTTTTACCTTCTTAATAATATCTAAATCAGCTATCCCGCTATATCCTTGAGAACGTGTTCTACCATGTACTGTAATTGCGCTTGCACCTGCTTTTTCTACAATCTTTGCAATACTAACTGCATTAATATTAGTAGTATCCCATCCACTTCTAATTTTTACTGTAACAGGAATAGAAACATTATCAACTATCTCTTTAACTATTTCATATACTTTATCTGGACTTTTTAAAAGTGCACTACCAGCTTGAGCAGATACTGCAACTTTAGGTACAGGACATCCCATATTTATATCTATAATATCGGGTTTCATAACTTTCTCTATAAACTTAGCAGCACTTACAAAAGATTCTTTATCACTACCAAATATTTGTTGTGCGATAGGTCTTTCAAAATCAGTCATATAAAGCATATCTATAGTTTTTTTATTACCATAAGTAATTGCTTTATCACTAACCATTTCTGCTACTATTAATCCAGCCCCCATCTCTTTAATAATAGTTCTATAAGCACTATTACTAATACCTGCCATAGGAGCCATTACTACATTATTTTTAATTACAACATTACCTATCTTAAACATAAATCACCTTGTTTTTTCTTTATCTACTGTATCACTACTACTATCATTCATCATAGATTCATAATATCTAATCTTCTCAATATTTACTCTAGCATCCTTCTTAACACCAAATAAATCTTTATTGAGTATATCTATCTTATCTTTAATACTTTTACTGAATTCTTTATATTCTCTATCCATCATATTAATGCTATTTAATTCTTCTTTATATCTTTTTATTTTAAAATATCTAATAAGTATTAGTATTACTTCTAAATATATAATAGATATACTCATTATAGAGAAGTACACACTTTTAAATATTAATGCAATAGATACTAATAATATAAATATATTAAGTTTATCAACACCTCTAAATCTCTTTAATCTAACTATCTTAGATTTAATTAATTTTTCATTTAGTTTTAAAGTATTATACAAGCTTATTGCACTATTATATTCCATAAATAGTTTATATTCATCGTGATATCCATCTTCTATTTTTTTATTTAATGATACTAGTTCCTTATTTAACTTATTAATAATACTAGTAATATTTATAATATCTACACTACTCTTATTAGTATTTCTAACCTCACTAGTATTACTATCTACATTAATACTTACACTATTAGTTTCTAACTCTTTTTTTACCTCATTAATAAGTTTCATGACAGTATCATCCCCTTTATTTAAATCAGGGTGATACTGTTTTATTAGTTTCTTTAATCTTCTTTTAACACCACTATCATATACACCATTATATTTTAAATAACTATAAATCTCTTTCTTAGTCATAATTCATAATAATTAAATAGTTCCAATACTCGAATTATTTACATTTACCCTTTCTTTTACACACTTATTATTATACTCATCAGTCAGTCTCTTTAAATTATCCAATCCAATTTTATCTATTAATTCAGATATATTTTTACTATCTCTTAAATATGATATATCATAGCAGTTACTAATCGCGTATACTATATGGTCCCTTAATTCATCAGGTGTTAAAGAATTATCTAAAGAATTATCTAATATATATAATAAATACTCTTTTTCTCTTTTTTCTGCACATTCAACCATTAACTTTCTTTCTTCTATATAAGATGTAGAATAACAGTGTCTATCTTGAGATATATTATTAGTATTCGCAAAGTTTTGTAAAAAATTAATCATACGTCTTTCATCACTATTACGTTCAAAAGAATTTGTATACCCATGATTATTTATTTCAAAGGCATTATAACCTAGTTTCCTTAACACATATTCTACTGCTTTAGTTTCATCACCTGAAAACACTATAACATTAAATCCTTGTAAAGATTCTAGAAATTCTAAATTGTTTTTATTAGCATCGAAGTAATCTTGAGAAATCATTATAATAGATGAATCAGATAATTGCATATTATCATTAAAATACGTATCTTCTACTCTTAATCCTACTAATGATTTATCATTAATATGATACTTTAATAAATCAATAATAATAAAAGGTTTATTAGCAAAATTTCCATAAACATGCGATGATACTAATCCATTAATTGTATAATGAATTGTAGGCCTTGGAATATCATAAAAAATATTAAATTCATCTAGCTTTTTCAAGAAACTAGCATCATCTAAATTAGGATAATCAGTCTTTATTTTCTTTCTTATGATTTCTTCTAGAATAACAGATCTACCAAAACCATATGCTCCACCATTTAAAGGTGTTATAACAACTCTATTTTTTGGAAATACGTCTGTTGTTCTAACTATTACACAATCTTCAACTGTATAATTATCTTTATAAACATTAGTTAATGTGTCATAAATACTTTCATCAATGTATTCTATATTTAATTTATTATTCATAATACATCTTCTTTCTACAAACCTGTAATTCTTAGCTATATTTTATTTACATAATTTAATACATCAATAACAGTATTATTAAAATTATCAAAATCTACATTAAACCATTTAACATCTAATTGATGATTAAAAAATGTATATTGTCTTTTAGCATAATGTCTACTATTTTGTTTAATTTTATCCAAACAATTATCTAAATTATCATTGCCTTCAAAGTATGAAAACAACTCTTTATATCCTATTGGCGTTAATACTGCTTTAGTTCTAATATTACTATCAAATACTTTCTTTGCTTCATCTAATAGTCCTAAGTTAACCATTCCATCTACTCTTTTATTAATTCTATCATAAAGTAGTTTTCTATCAGTAGTAAGTCCAATAAATAATGTATCATAAAGTAGCTTATCTGTCTTATCTTTTTTGCTATAAGGTAACTTAGTAGACTCCATATAATTTAAAGCTCTAACTAATCTTTTACGATTATTCTTATGAATAGTATTATCTTTATCCATAGCAATTACTTTATTATATAACTCATCATTACTTAACTCATCATAAGTATTATTATCATCATTTATAAATTCATAATCATATAAAGCAGCTTTAATATATAGACCAGTTCCTCCTACTAATATTGGGGTTTTACCTCTTTTAATTATATCATCTATACATAATCTACAATCTTTTTGATAATCAAAAACTGTATAATCCTCAGTAATATCTTTTATATCAAATAAATGATGAACAATTTTTTCTTTTTCTTCTTCAGTTACCTTTGCAGTTGCAATATCTAAGCCTCTATATACTTGAGTAGAATCAGCATTAATAATCTCACCATTAATCTTCTTTGCAAGTTCTACACTTAATTTAGTCTTACCTACGCAAGTAGGTCCTAATATAACTATTACCATAAATCACCTTTGTTTCTCGCTACTTTTAACAAACTTTCTTATTGACTCAACAACTTTATCAATAAAACTACCATCATTAATATTTATACCAATCATATTTAAAAGCTCAGCAGTATCAATATCTCCTAACTCTTTTGTATTTATATTATCATTTAATAGTACAATAGATTCTTTATCTACATTATCTATTGCATAAAATGTAAAAATAATTCCTATTATATACTTATAATTATCCTTAAACATTTCTGACAAGTTTTCTTCAAGACTAAAATCTTTACTTTCAGACTCATAATAATTATGTTCAATAACTTCCAGAACAAATGATAAGACCAAAGACTTTTGAATTACAAAATAATAATTAGCATTCTCATTTCTTTCACAATACTTATCAATGCAATATTCATCCACACCACCATAATTATTAAAAATTGTAATAATCTCACTATAAGGTTTAAATAATTCATAGTTTTTAATTAAGTCATCTAATCTATCATATGAATTTATATCTTCATCAGATATACCAATACCTCTCAAATAATTTATTGTATATGTTTCAAAATAGATAGATATAAACTCTGTTAATATATTTTGATTAATAGAATAATTTTCAGAATAATTAGTATAATGAAAATATTCATGTATTAATGTAATTACATCTCTATAGCTGAAACTTCGATTAATATTAATAGACATTTTATTAGTATCATAATCATATGTAAAACTACTAGGATTTTGATTATTTTCATAATCAAAATTTAAGATTCCATTATCAAGTATTTTATCATAATCTCTTAAATACTTAGGATTAATACTTTCTATAACATCACGCGCAAGATTATATACATCCATAAAAGTTAAGTTAGATTTTTTATCATATAATCTATAATCAACGCTATCTTTAAGCTTAGTTATAATACCTTGAGATAGATAATCTATAAGTGATGAGTAATTAAGTAAAAAACTATCCTTCTTTTCTAACTCATTACATATTATATTTAAATATTTATTAAGCTTACTAAGCACATCAGCTATATGTTGTTCAAAAAAATCATAATCAGTCATAAATCACCTTATAAACATACTATCGCCAAACGAGAAGAAACGATAATTATTCTTTATTGCCTCGCTATATGCATTCATAATAATATCTTTAGAAGCAAGTGCACTTACAAGCATTAAAAGCGTTGATTTAGGTAAATGAAAATTAGTTATTAAAGCATCAATACCTTTAAATCTATAACCAGGATAGATAAATATATCAGTAAATCCACTACACTCCTTAAAACATCCATACTCGCTCATAATAGTTTCAAGCGTTCTAGTAGTTGTCGTTCCTACACTTATTATTCGTTTTCCCTCTTTTTTAGCTTCATTTAAAATATCAGCAGTAACACTATCCATAGAATAAAACTCACTATGCATCTTATGTTTAGTTACATCTTCAACATTAACAGGTCTAAACGTACCAAGACCGACATGAAGAGTAATAAATACAATCTTTATTCCCTTTTCTTTAATCTTATCCATTAATTCCTTTGTAAAGTGTAATCCAGCAGTAGGTGCAGCCGCACTTCCTATATTTTTTGCATATACAGTTTGATATCTATCTTTATCACTTAACTTCTCATGTATATAAGGAGGAAGTGGCATCTCACCTAATTCATCTAATATTTCATATAGTATACCGTCATATATTAGCTTAAATACTCTGATACCTTCATCTCTAACTTCAACACATTCTGCTTTTAATTTATCTGAAAAACTAACAATAGTTCCAACTTTGATTCTTTTTGCAGGCTTTACTAAACACTGCCATATATCTTTAGACTCTTCCTTTAACATAAGTATTTCTATTGCAGCATTAGTATCCTCTTTTATTCCATAAAGACGGGCTGGAATTACTTTAGTATCATTCATAACTAAAATATCATTACTAGATAGTTCATCTATAATACTATCAAACTTACTATGTTTAATATCACCAGTAGTTTTATCTAATATCATTAACTTAGATGAATCTCTCTTTTCTAAAGGAGATTGCGCAATTAAATTAGTAGGTAGTTCATAATTAAAATCATCAGTTCTTATTATTTCCGTTTTCATCAAATCACCGGTGCTATTGTACCATGAAATAGAAAAAAAAGGAACTCTATCCGAATTCCTTTACAAAACTAATTACATACTTCTTTTTTGGTACTATTTTCATATGTATAACATTTAATGACTCATACACATATTTTAATAATCATTAAAAGTTAAGATTTAGAACAATAACGATTTTTATTACTGCCTTGCATTATATACCCAGCAGGACACATGTAACGAACCTTAATACTATCGTACATATAAATTGGCTTTTTCTGTGCTTCAACAGTAGCATATACAGGAGTTGATCTTAATTTACTATTAATAATACGCTCCTGTTTTTTGGGATCAACATACGTATATAATTGTTCTTCCTTAATTGCTTTTGTCATGTATTTTTTTGTCCTAGTTATCTGTATATAACTATATGTATTAGTTAACTTAGCATTTACAGTATTATATTTTCTAACTTTATTTGCCTTTTTTGTAACAACATTAGCTTTCTTAGTTGCTTTTTTTGTTATAATATTTTCAATTTTAGAAACACCTATTGTTTTATAATTTGGTTTTTTAATAGTAGATTTTGTATCATAAACTGGAATTTTTTTAGTTTTTGCAGTTTTATATTGTATCTTTTTAGTAGCATTTTTAGTTATTGAGCACTTAGTTCCATTTAATGTTCCACCGCTAGTACATTGATACTTAGAAACACCCGGAATCTTCTTTGCAGAATAAGTTTTAATACATTTTGTACCCATTAATTTATAATTATTTGGGCAATGATATGAATATCCATTCTCCTTTTGACATGTTGCTGTTGGACCGTCTCCTACTTTTTTGTATCCATTTTGACAATCATACTTATAACTAATAACCTTCTGACATGTTGCTGTTGGACCGTCTCCAACAAGATGATATCCATTTTGACATTTGTACGAAAAATTAATTATTGTTTGACATGTTGCCGTTGGGCCATCTCCTACCTTGGTATATTCTCTAGGACAATAATATGAATAACCATCCGCTTTTTGACACTTTGCATTTGCACCGTCTCCTACTTTGGTATATCCTTTTGGACACTCATAAGAATAGTTAACTGTTTTCTGACATGTTGCTGTTGGGCCATCTCCCACTTTTGCATATCCAGAATCGCAACCATACTCATAATACTCTTTTTGACATTTTGCTGTTGGACCATCTCCTACCTTTTCATACCCATTACCACACGTATATCCTTTACCAACTACTTTTTGACACGTTGCTGTTGGGCCGTCTCCTACTTTTTCATACCCATCAGCACACGTATATTCATAATACTCCTTCTGGCATGTTGCTGTTGGACCATCTCCTACCTTTTCATATCCAGAGTCACAGCTATATTTTATTCCAGATTTTTTTTGACAAACATACCTTGAACCCTGCCATTTACCAACTTCGCCTTCATTACACACATATTCAAATCCAGATTTTTTAGTACACGTTGCCGTTGGGCCATCTCCTACCTTGGTATATCCTTTTCGGCAATCATAAGAATAGCTAACAACTTTTTGACATTTTGCTGTTGGACCATCTCCTACCTTTTCATACCCATTACCACACGTATATTCATATGTTTCTGTCTTTTTCTGGCATGTTGCTGTTGGACCGTCTCCTACCCTTTCATATCCATTTCCGCAATAATATTCAGAAATAGGGCTAATATCATTATTTGCTAAGCATCTAAAACTTTTTGTTACAGTATCAATGTTTTCAACACCACTTATCTCACTCCTAACTGATATATAGAGTGTAATGTTTTCTCCGCCCTTATTATAACACCAATTAGATTTTATAGAATTAGATGATTCATTTTTTATATTTATAACATTATTGTTTTGCCAATTACAAACATCCTTATTGCTTGTAATACAATAGCCAGTAATATTTGAATTATTTGCAATTGTCCCAATGCTAGCTATATAATTACTTCTGTCTTCAGACAAAGAAATATCAACAAAACTAATTTTCGCAAACTCGTAACCTTTAGAATTAATTTTATCAGATACACAATAGTCATCTTGTAATGAATAGTTATCTGGACAAACCTTTTTAATCCCTACACCATATTGTTCAAAATAAGAACTTTTATTACTTAGATAATCGTTTAATATATTTAAATCGTTATTGTCAACTTTACCATCATTATTTATATCAGATACTAATAATTGATCTTTCTTTGGATCTAAAAAATTTTGCCCATCAATATATTGCTTTAATCCTTGATAATCATTAATAGTTATTCCACCACTTAAATTATAATCGCCTAATATATATGGTTTCTTTTTCAAGTTGTTATCTACACTTGTAGAATTTCCCATCAATCCTGTTAAATTGCCAGTGACGACGGCAACAACAATCATCGCAACAACAAAAACAGGCGCAACTACCATGATAATCTTTTTTATCTTTCTATTTCTCAATTCTTCATTACTTGGTCTTCCAACATGACTTTTTCTCTTAAACATACTCATCTCTCCTACTCTTATATAAAAGTTTACACTATTTCTTTATAAATGTCAACATTCTTGACAATGAATTTTTAAATTGCTATAATTACAATAGAAAGGAGAAATAAGATGAATAATAAAAACACAGACAATAAAAAAGATAATCTAAATAACGTCGATAACAGAATATACAATACTGATGTTTATAATGGAAAATATGAAAAATCAGATAGTGATGATTTGACGTTTGATCAAGCAAATTATGGTGTTTCAGGATATACACGAGATGCAAATGGTGACTATTCTATGGAACTTGGCGCTACTCCAAATCCATTAGATCCTAAAGACAATAAAAGCATACCTAGTGAATTGATAGATAAAGCATCTATAGCTCTAGATCCAACATCTCCAAATATTACTGATAAAAATGAGCTAAAAAAAATTAGAGATGAATTAGTTGCCTTTGATAATGGATATACTAGTGAAAACGATATAAACATGCACAAATAAAAACTATAATAATGAAACTTATTATAGTTTTTTTACTTATAAATTCATAAGATGTTTTGCAGTTCTAACCATTTGATATGTATAGCTTGCCTCATTATCATACCAAGCAACAACTTGTACCTGATAATGATTATCATCAATCTTACTTACCATAGTTTGTGTTGCATCAAATAATGATCCACAAGTAATACCAATAATATCAGTCGATACTAAATATTCTTCTGTATAACCAAATGATTCATTACTATGTTCTTTCATATAATTATTAATTTTATCAACAGTAATATCCTCTCCTTCTACGAGTGCCACAAGTATTGTAGTTGAACCTGTTGGAACGGGTACACGTTGTGCGGAACCTATAAGTTTTCCTTTTAATTCAGGTATAACATTACCTATAGCTTTAGCAGCTCCTGTAGAGTTTGGAACAATATTAACAGCTCCTGCTCTAGCACGCCTTAAATCACCCTTACGATGAGGTCCATCAAGTAACATTTGATCTCCTGTATAAGCATGAACTGTCGTCATAATACCACTTTTAATTATACATAGATTATTTAAATTATAAGCCATAGGAGCAAGACAATTAGTAGTACATGAAGCAGCCGAAATAACTTTATCATTACTATCAAGTATATCCTCATTAACTCCATACACAATAGTCTTTAAATCATCTCCTGCAGGAGCAGATATAATTACCTTTTTAGCTCCGGCAATAATATGAGCACTCGCCTTATCTTTACTTGTAAAAAAACCTGTACACTCAAATACTACATCAATATCAAGATCTCCCCAAGGTAAATTATTAGGATCACTCTCTTTATAAATTTTAATCTCTTTTCCATCTACGATAATAGAGTTATCTGTAGATTCAATAGTGTGTCCTTCATATCTTTTTTGTGCAGAATCATACTTAAGTAAGTGAGCAAGCATATCAGGACTAGTTAAGTCATTAATAGCTACTATTTCATAATCCTTATCACCAAACATTTGTCTAAATGTTAATCTTCCTATTCTTCCAAAACCATTAATTGCAATTTTAATCATATTATCATCCTCTCTTATTTAAAACAACTGCCCCCAATAAATTCTCTTATAACTGAATCATTTGGAATATCATCACTAGGTATAGGTAAAAAATTATTTAAGAAATTTATTAACCTTAATGCCTCAGGATACTCTGGATCATCTTCTTTAACACTATAAAGTAAAGGTTCTGCATAAGTTTTTAAAACACCTAGTTCATAAGATAAACAGGAATTTATTGCTGCATCAACATTATTTTGATAAGGATAAATATTTTCTATTTCTCCTTTTTGTATATCAGCCCACATACTAAGTGTTTCAAGAGCGCCTAATCCTCTACTTCTTGAATCTCTTACAATCCTTCTTAATTTTCTAATATCAGATACATGTATTGGATTATGAAAATCAATACAAATACTAGATAATGGACTTATATAAATCTTAAATTTATACTTATCTTCTATATTGTTTAATAAAATATCATTTAAAGCATGTATTCCTTCAACTACAATTATATCACTCTTACTTATCTTAGTAGTACTCTTTCTAAATGCGCTAACACCTTTTTCAAAATCATAGTAAGGCAAATTAACTTCTTCACCCTCTAATAAAGATTTAATCTGTGTTTCAAAAAGTGTAGTATTAACTGCCTTAATTGATTCAAAATCATAACTACCATCAGGTAATCTATGCCTTTTAGATAAATCTGTAAAATAATCATCAAGTGAAATAGATATTGTATTATAACCTTTAGTTTTCAAAAATATACTTAATTTCTTCGCACTAGTAGTTTTTCCACTCGAAGAAGGTCCAGCAAGAAGTATAACTCTTGACCTTTTAGTAATAATCTCATCAGCTAAATCCATAAGTTGTCTATCATAAAATGCTTCGCTCATTAATATTATGTCTTCTACATTACCTTTTGATACACGTGTATTTAATTCAGATGCATTTTTGATATTTATATTATTACTAAAATCAACTGCTTGAAAGAATATATCTTGAAGTTTACTATATTTTACTTCATCACCAAAACCATCAGGATTATAAGTAGTGGGTAATTTTAATACAAAACCATTATCTAGTTTTTTTACTTCAAACATATCAATCTGTGATGTACTATAAGCCATCTTACCATAAAAATAATCATATATATTATCAATACGATACAAATTAATATAAGTATTACTAATATACTTAAGCATATTTGCTTTATCATACATTCTCTTCTTAGTAAAGAAGTTAATTGCTTCTAACCTTGACACTGTAAGACGTGTAAATAAAAGGTCACTATCTACAATATTTTGAAACTCTTTATTAATTAATTTATCGGCACCTCTTAAATCCTTAATACCTTCTATTTTAAAGTAAACTCCTTTATCTTGTGAATGAACAACAATTACCTTTGCGCGTGTTCCATACACTCTCTTTACAGCAAGTATTAGTATAAATCTAGCAGATTTAGAATATATCTTATTACCATATTCATCTGCTTTTGTAAAGAAACATAGTTCGCTATCTTTTACAATTGTACTACCTAAGTCTAGAAAATCTTCATTAGCTTTCACACCCAATATTGGATACTGGTAATCTTCTTCGAAATATGTAGATATTTCTTTAAATGTTGTACCTTCCTTAAATTCTAACTCTTTACCGTTACATATAACCTTATAATACTTTTCCATGTTATCCCTCTATTCCTTATATAAATATAATATCAAAAACATAAATATTTGTCACTAATTTTTTTGAATAAAAAAATATTTTATAACTATTATAAATATAGGAGATGATATATTGATACCAACAGTAATAGAAAAAGAACCTACAGGTATTAGAGCATATGATATTTATTCAAGACTACTTAAAGATAGAATAATAATATTAAATGGAGAGATAACTGATGAGAGTGCAAACGCAGTAGTCGCACAAATACTATACTTAGACTCACTTAATCATAATGATATAAGTATATATATTAATTCACCAGGAGGTGCAATTACAGCAGGAATGGCCATATACGATACTATGAACTTTGTAAAAAGTGATATATCTACAATATGTATTGGTATGTGCGCATCAATGGCAGCGTTTTTACTAAGTAGTGGAACAAGAAATAAAAGATATTCACTACCTAACGGTGAGGTTATGATACACCAGCCACTAGGAGGTGCGCAAGGACAGGCAACAGAAATTAAAATAGCAGCAGAACGAATACTAAAACTAAAAGAAAAACTAAATAAGATACTATCTAAAAATACTAATCAAGACATCAAAAAAATAGAACAAGATACCGAAAGAGACTATTTTATGAGTGCAGATGAAGCATTAGAATATGGTATTATAGATAAAATATTATAACCAGACTAATATTACTGAGTCTGGTTTATTTTTACGCAAAAAGAAAAGCATAGTTTCCTATGCTGTAATTGCAACTACTTTAACATCATATGTTCCGTTAGGACTATCAACAGAAACTATATCTCCTATTTTTTTACCAAGAATTGCTTTAGCTATTGGAGATTCATTTGATATTTTATTATTAAATGGATCTGCTTCTTTAACTCCTACTATTGAATATTCTTCAGTATCATCATCACCTACATATTCAATAGTAACTTTTGTTCCAATTGACACTTCATTTGTATCAACATTCTCTATGATTACCGCATGTTCAATCATAGCTTCTAACTCTTTAATACGAGCTTCAGTTTGAGCTTGTTCTTGTCTAGCAGCATCATATTCTGCGTTTTCTGATAAATCACCTAAAGCACGTGCTTCTTTTAAAGCCTTAATTACTTCAGGTCTTTTTACTTGAATTAAATCTTCAAGTTCTTGTTTCATTTGTTCAAGTCCTTCATTAGTTACATATATTTCTTTTGTATCTGTCATTTTATCACCTCAATTAATATTGTCTGTAATCATTTTTACAAACTTACAAAATAATACTACAAATTGGAGTCTTTGTCAATTCTTTTTATGCGCATCATGGAATATTCATCAATTTTTTTACTAGTTGGTATTTTAACTACTTGAAGCGGATGATTAACTACTTCTATTAAGTTATTATCTTCATCATATATTTTATCTATTTTTAAATCAATTATGTCATTAGAAGGTGTAAATATTTCTACATTATCACCACATTTAAAATAGTTTCTCTCTTCAACAGTAGCTAATTTAGTGTCTTCATCATAATCAAGCACTATACCTAAAAAATCTTGATTAGATACTTCTACTCTACCATTATAATAGCTACAAGTATTATCATATACTCCATTATAGAATTGTGGTGTAGAATCTCTATTCGCACAATTATCTAATGTTTTCTTATCTTTTATAGTATATACATTATCACTATTTTGTTTCATACAGTTATCAATTACTTTACGATATACGGATATAATGGTTGCAAGATAATAACTAGAACGCATTCTACCTTCTATCTTAAATGATTTAATACCAATAGAAATCATATCTTTAATATACTCAATCATTGATAAATCTTTTGAACAAAATGTAAATGGTCTTTCTCCTTTTAATAAATTCTTATTCTCATCTAATAAATCAAAATCCCATCTACATATTTGACTACATCCGCCACGATTAGCATCCCTATTAGTTAAAACATTAGACATAACACATCTACCACTAATACCTGCACACATAGCCCCATGAATAAATACTTCAATATCCATATTAGTCTTATCTATTATATCTTTAATAGCTTCTCTGTCACATTCACGAGCAAGCACTATTCTTTTAACACCCTCATTTTTATAAAACTGTGCAGCCTTATAATTCATAGTCGATGCTTGAGTAGATAGATGTATTTCTATATTATATTTCTTTGCATACTTAAATATACTAGGATCACTAATAATTAATGCATCTACGCCAATTTCAGATAACTTCTTTATATTTTCATCAATCTTACTTAACTCATTATTATGAACAACTATATTTACAGTAACATATACTTTCTTACCTAGATTATGAGCAAAACTAACTGCTTCTTTTATCTCATCATAAGTAAAGTTAGTTGCATTCGCACGTAAACTTAACTCTTTATAACCTATATATACGGCATCCGCACCATACTTTAAGGCTATCTTTAATCTTTCTAAATCTCCTGCTGGAGCAAGTAATTCTACTTTCATTTTTTCACCTTACTTACTACATCTTTATATAAGAAACCAGTATCAATGTTTTCAAAACTGTCCATAATTTGTAAAGCAGACTCTTCGACATTCTCTTTAGTTATATTACCTATTATTGATAATACCTTGCTGAAATCCTCATTATCTATCAAGAATCCATTGACTACATAATAATCAACATTCATATTATAGTATTCTTTAATACCATTAAATATATTATTAGCAAATACATAAGTATAATTAGTATCTACTATAGGATAAGTCTTACCTTCTTTTTGCATATAATATATATTACTATTATCTTCTAATTTAAATTGTTTTAAATAATTCTTTACAATATGTCTTTTTGAAACAAACATAGAACTATATCCAAATAAGTTAGCCATCAACTTTGCTTTAGCATTCTTAGTAATAGTACTAATCTCATTTATATTTAAATCACTGGATAAATATGCATAATTAATACCTCTTTCATGCCAATAATTAATAGTCTCATAGTTTGTTACTAAGTGTTCTTGTGCCCAAACTAAATCATAATTTAATTTATCTTTATAAGTAACAAGTGCAACATCACTATATAATACTCCCTTAATATTTAAATCATTTAAACTAAGTAATATACTTTCTAACTCATCTAATTCACTATTTTCAATGTTCTTATTAATAGATATAAATATCTCTTTATCAGGTATAATCTTAATAATATCTTTAATTTTCTCAATACTTAGAGTATATCTAGAATTTACACTAAATCCATCAACACTAAGTATTACACCATCATAATATCTAGTATTATCCTTAATCTGATTAATATTATCAGGCATAATTAGAATCATTTTACCACCTACTATACTAAAAAAGTCATCCGAAGACGACTTAAATATTATCACAATTATTATGCTTTGTCAATTATCTAAGAATTAATTATTTACTTTACCACCAATATCTGTTTTACAATCAACACCTTTAGTTTTATCAGATAAAAAGTAACATTTGCCATATCCATCTACAAAATATGTTGAACCATTACAATCATTATTGATAAAACATTTCATACACGCAGCCATGCTTCCTTTTTCATCATCATCTACAACCTGATCTACAACAAATTGAACTATTGATATTGAGAAGAACACAAGCACAGCAGCAATAAGTTTTTTTATTAAAGAACTTTTTGCTTTCTTTATTTCATCTTCATTAGTATTTGCAATAGCTTTTATTATTTGTACCATACCCATTATTATTAAGATAATAGGTGTTGCAGTTTTTAGAATAACTATAAAATAAGCAACAAGTCTTGGTACCATTACAGGTATATCGTGAGCATCTGTATTATCTTTTGGATCACCACATGATAAATAAGCTAATCCATTTGGACTACAAAATTTATACTGTTTATTCCAAGCACAACCAAAGTTACCATTATTTGCAGTTCTCCCTGAACTACATTCATTGGGATCAATAAATCCAGCACAACTATCAACATCTGGCGCACTACCATCACTTAATGCCTCATTTGCTCTATTGCTTACACTACAAGTACTTGTTTCTGAATCCCAAGAACATGCTTTATGCGAATTTTTTTCTCTGGATGAATTACATTCACTTTTTACTTTTAAATTAGAACAATCACTAACATCTCGAGCTGAAATAACTTGACACACTGAAATACTTAATAATATTGAAAATATAATATAACTTATTTTCTTCATCTTAATCCTCCAATATCTCTACAATATCACCATTTTTTATCATATGAGCATTTGCATCATCAGTATCTATATGAAGTTCAAAAAATGAATTAGGTGAAGTTCTTAAATATACATTCGTAATTATTCCACCTTTAACACCCGGCAATAATACATTTACAGATTCTTTACCTTCTAATTTATAATATTTCATTTGTTCTTCTGTTAAATGGATATGTCTAGTTGCAATTATACAACCACTAGTTTTAATCTCACCCTTTGGCCCTATAATAGTAATATCTTCACTACCCATCAAATCTCCTGAGTTTCTAATAGGTGGATTTAATCCTAACTTATATGCATCTGTTTTAGAAATTTCTATTTGTGTATACATTCTAGTTGGACCTATTACTCGTACATTTTTAATCTCGCTTTTATCAGTTTTTATAGTTACAACCTCTTCTGCTTTAAACATACCAGGCTGAGTTAAATCACCTGCATTATGTAATTCATAACCTTCTCCAAACAAAATATTTAAATCACTTTGTTTCAAATGGACATGTCTATTTGAAACTCCTACACTTATTTTCATAACATCACCACTAAATTAATTCTATCATATTTTAGAATTATTTACCATACAATTTAGAAGAAAGGATAATTTTATGAACAACAATTATTATAGAGAAATACCATCTAGTACCTTTTATTCTAATAACCAAACTCCGTTTCCTATAAATAGAACGTACTATCAAGATAAAGATATAAAAGATTTGTTAAATCTTAATAAGGGTAAGAAAGTGTGTATCTATACATCATTTAAAAACTCTGATGAATGGAGAAATAAAATATTTACTGGTATTCTAGAAGAAGCATATAAAGATTATTTAGTACTAAGTGACCCTAAATGTGGAGATTGGTATATAATTCCAATTAAGTATGTAGATTATATTAAATCAGAAGAAAATATTAATATTAAACCTAATTATTATCAAACTAGCAACTAATTTGTTGCTTTTTTTCGTCAATTTATTTATAATGGTATCAAGGTGATGTTAAATGACAGGTCTAATTATTATACTATTATTAATTATAACTATTTCTGTATGCTTAGTTGTATTTGTAACTACTTATAATCATTTTCAAGATTATATTATTAGAATTAATGAAGCTGAAGAGAGTATTGATGCAGTACTTAGAAAAAGGTTTGATCTTCTTAATAAGTCTATTGGAATAATTAAGGCTAATACTAAAGAGGAAGATGTACTTAGTATAGTTAAAGATTTAAAGAGTAAAAAAATAACTAATTTTGAATTAGATAGAAAACTATATGATGCGATTAATGAGTTTAATGAATATAAAGAAAAATACGAAAAGTTAAAAACAAATGAAGCATACTTAAAAATAGATATTAATCTATTTGAATCAGAATCAGAAATAGTTGCATTAAGAAAGTATTACAATGATATAATTACAGATTATAATAAAATGGTTAAAAGTTTACCTTCTAATCTTGTTGCATTAATTAGAGGATATAAAACTAAAGCATACTTTGATGGTAATGAAATAGGCGCCCAAGGAACTGATTTTAATCTATAGAAAAAAGGTTATTTTGATATGAATTCCAAATAGAAGACATCAAAATAACCTTTTTTAGTTTAATTAAATTTATATTGTTTGTTATAACTTTATAATCTCATCATATAATACATCATTACCAGTAATATCTGACCAATTCTTATCACCATAATCGTAGTGCCAATACTCACTATCTAAATTAGTAAAACCTGCCTTAATCATACAGTTATATAGTATCATTCTATTTTTATGAATACTAATACTTTCTAAATCATTATAATCCTTATAATAATTAGTATAAGTTCTATTGCAAAACTCATCAAATTTACACCCTAAATCTAGATATTCTCCATTATACAAAAGAGTAATATCAACAGCTCCTCCCGTAGTATGAGCAGGTGAATTATTTTTATCCGGAATAGATACAAACTTATTAATGAAATTATTCTTATCATATTCACTATAATTTTCTAAATGAAACTGTTTTTCTATTATTTTAGAATACTTATCAAACAACTCCTTTTGCAATTCAAATGGTCTATATGCATCAAGTATTACTAAAGAATATCCATCTGGTAAATAAGATGCAGCTTTCTTTAATCTTTCATATACTTCTTTCTTTAAATAGCACTTTTCTATTGCATTATCCATACCTAGTTTAGGATACTGCATATCTACTTTAATTAAATCACTATCATATACTTCAACTAAATCATTCATATTATCACCAATTCACTTACAATGTTTTATCACTAACTATTATTAAATAAGCAATTAAACTAAATCTTCATTGTTTGCAATAAACTTCACTATGTTGATGTTTCTTATTCCACCAACATTTTCATTTATAATTAAATCTAATAAAAATAAATATCTTGGATATAAATCTTTTATTTCATAAAATGGTGCATATTCTCTATTCTTTGTCTTATCATTTTCAATATTTTTTGAAACTTGTAGATAATAATAATTATCATTTCCTTGTCTGACGATAAAATCAACTTCTAAATTTCCTATCTTTCCTACACTCAAACTATAATTTTTACTTATCAAATAATTGTGCAATACATTTTCAAGTACAGGTCCATAATTAATTCTATTATCTGTATTTAGAGAATAATATATACTTAAATCTGCAAGATAATATTTTTTTTCTCCCTTTAAAACTTGTTTAGATTTTATATCAAAATTTTCACAAGGATATAATATTTTGGCATTAATTAATATATCAATATATCTTTCAATAGTTCTATAATCAATTTTTTCATTAAGTCCTTCATAATACTTAACTATACTATTAACAGACATTTCACTGCCAAAATTATTAACTACATATTTTAAAACACTTTCAAACATCTCACGATTTTTAATTTTTTCATTGCTTTTAATATCTTTTTCAAAAATATCATTTAAAACATTTTTTACGTATGCTGTCTGTGATTCATAATCATCATAATTTAACAAGCCAGGAAATCCTCCAATTTTAATATATTTTTCAAACTCTTCATATATCGAATCAACTTGTCTACCTAAATATTTTTTCATTTCGATATATTCATAAAAGTTAAGCGGTAACATTTCTATTTCTATTTTTCTTCCAGTTAGTTTTGTAATTAAATCGCCACTTAGCAAATAAGAATTTGAACCTGTAATAAAAATTGAATATTTTCCTTCTAATCTATAACTTTCAATAACTGACTCAAAATTTTTAATGTTTTGTATTTCATCAATAAAAATATATTTAAACTCATCATCAGTTATTTTTGATTCTAATAGTTTTTCTAGTTCTTCTGGTGTAATAATATTTTTATATGGTTTTTTATCAAGTTTTATAAATATTATATTTTTATCTTCAATACCAGTTTCTTTTAACTCCGTAACAATCATATCTAATAGAGTTGATTTTCCACATCTTCTAATACCAGTAATAACTTTTATCATTTCTGAATCATTATAAAATCCTCTAATTTTTTTTAAATATGTTTCTCTTTTATAAATTTTATTCACACTATCATCTCCAATTTCATTATATATCTTAAGCAACAAAATATCAAGTTATCAACGGCAAAGCACTAAAAAACGGCAAAAATGACTATTTTACCGTTGATAACTGCCGTTTTCAGACTGCAGTATAACCTCCATCTATCGGCAGTATTACTCCGGTTACATAACTAGCTTCATTACTAGCAAGAAATATCGCACCTGCATTAAGTTCACCTGACACGCCATATCTTTGCATAGGGACAGTACTTTTCATATAAGCTTTAAACTCATCAGTATTAAGTACATCTTTAGTAAGTTCAGTTTCAAAGTATCCAGGACATATGGCATTACATGTAATATTGTATTTAGCAAGTTCTGCTGCAACTGCTCTTGTAAAGTTTACAACACCACCCTTAGATGCATGATATGCAACTGTAGATAAGGCAGTATTTCCAACTAGACCATACATAGATGCAATATTAATAATTCTTCCGTAATTATTCTTTTTCATGACATTTGCAAAAGCACGTGTTACTTTAAATACACTAGTAAGATCAGTGTTTACAGTAAAGTCCCATTCATCATCAGTCATATCAAGTACTCCAGCATCCTTTGATGCACCGGCACAGTTAACAAGAATATCTACTTTACCAAATGTATCTTCTGCAATTTTACAAGCATTATTAATATCTTTTGTACTAGTTACATCACACTTTATTGGCAAAACTTTTACATTATACTTTTCAAGTCCTACTTTTAATTCATTTAATCTTTCTATTCTTCTAGCCATTATTACAATATCCGCACCACGACTCGCAAAAGCCTCACTCATCTGTCTACCTAACCCACTAGATGCCCCTGTAATAACAGCTACTCTTCCTGTTAAATCAAACATAAATCACTTCCTATTTATATATTTTATAGCGTTTGTAGCAGCAATTGCTCCATCTGATGCAGCAGTAACTAACTGACGTAATGTTTTTACACGTGCATCTCCTGCAACAAATATACCATCAACATTTGTTTTACAATCCTCTAATGCTTTTATATATCCAGTATCATCTACATTAACTATCTTAGTAAAATTAGCATTCTCAGGTATTCTTCCTATTGCAATAAATAATCCCGATATATCTATACTCTTAGTATTGTTATCATTATCCGTAATCTCAATACCTTCTAAATAATCACTACCAATTAGTTTAGTAACATTACTATTATAGATAAACTCAACATTAGACTTATCTTTTAACTCCATAACTGATTTATCTTCACCTCTAAAAGTATCTCTTCTATGTATTACGTATACCCTCTTAACTATATCAGATAAATATAAAGCATCTTCTAGTGCAGTATTACCTCCACCTACTACAGCTACTTCTTTATTTTTAAAGAATGCACCATCACATGTTGCACAGTAAGAAATGCCTTTACCAAGTAGTTCATCTTCTTTATCAAGACCGAGTTTTCTAATACCACACCCAGTTGCGATAATAATACTCTTAGCCTCATACTCTTTATCTTTAGTAATTACTTTTTTAATATCTCCATCAATAATATTAATAGCCTTCTCAAACTTAATTTCTGCCCCTAATTCTTTTGCTTGATTATAACAATTAGTAGCAAAATCAAAACCATTTATATGTGGCGCAGCAGGATAGTTTTCTATATCAAGAGTATTAATTATCTGTCCACCGTACGCATTTGCCTCTAAAACTAATACTTTTTTTCTTGCACGAGATCCATATATCGCAGCAGTAAGTCCTGCAGGACCCGCACCTATTATAATAATATCGTACATTTTATCCCTCGATTAGTTTCTCTAATTCTTCTTTTGGTTTAAACCCAATACTTCTATCACCTTCAACTCCATCTTTAAATTTAACTACACATGGAATTGATGAGATGCCATATGACATAGATAGTTCTTCTGCTTCATCAACGTTGATTGACACTATCTTAACATCATTTCTTTCTTCTGCAATACTCTCTAGTACTGGTCTTAACATTTTACAAGGTCCACACCAATTAGCATAAAAATCAACTAATACTACCCCTTTACTATTTAATACTTCTTCATTAAAAATATCTTTATTTATTTCCTTTACCTTCATAATCATTCTCCTCTACATTTAATAATACTTTATATATAAGTGAATATAACGTTTTTGCTTCACTATCACTTAAATTAACACACTTACCCATTTTACTAGGTATATCTATAGCCTTATTTCTAAGACTAATTCCCTCTTTAGTTAACTTAATAACTAAATTTCTTTCATCATTTAGACTCCTATTTCTTTCTATATAACCCTTTAACTCTAACTTTTTTAAAAGTGGAGTTAAAGTACTTGAATCAAGCATCAAGGTTTTACCTAAATCTTTTAGATTAGATTCCTCTACCTCCCAAAAATACATCATAACAATATATTGTGTATAAGTTAGATTAAGTTCATTCAATAACGGAGTATACTTTCTAATTATTTCTTTTGAACATAAGTAAATAGGAAAACATAACTGATTTTTTAGCTTTAAACTATCATATTTATTCATTATTAATCACTATTTTCCAAGTAGTTTAACTATATCATCTTCAAACTTCATAGGATCGCTGGTAGGTGAATATCGTTTTACTACATTACCTTCTCTATCTACTAAAAATTTAGTAAAGTTCCATCTAATATCTCCTTTTTTAGTAGCTGTCTTACTTATTTTATCAATTGCTTTCATTGCCATCTTATTCTTTATACCTTCTACAACTTCATCAGAAATGCATTCTTTTAAATAAGTATAAAGCGGTAATTCATTTTCCCCATTTACTTCTATTTTTGCCATCTGATCAAACTGTGTTTGATATTTAGCAGTACAAAACTCATGTATCTCATCAGCAGTACCCGGTGCTTGATGACCAAACTGATTACATGGAAAATCAAGTACTTCTAATCCCTTATCATGATATTTCTCATATAAATACTCTAAGCCTTTATATTGTGGTGTGAATCCACAACCAGTAGCTGTATTTACAATAAGTAATACTTTACCTTTATAATCACTCATTAGTATTTCCTTATTACTTCTATCCACTATCTTATAATCATATATACTCTTCATATTTCCTCCCAATTAATTTGTATACGATTTAATTTTAACAGTAATAATTCTACATGTCAATATACTATACTAAAAAAATAAATCGCTATATGTAATCAATTTATTTTTTAACTATACTTACTAATTTTGCATGAAGCACCATTCTATCAGTATCGTTATAACAACTAGATAGTGTAATTATATTATCATTAGTTGTAACACTTACATTAAAATCATAAATACTTCTACCATTAATTAGATTAATAAAGCTATTATACTCTTCATTACTATTAAAATTAGTCTTAATATAATCATCAGTTTCTTTAACACGATATATACTAAATACTTGCCATTTACTACTATAATAATCATTAGAATACTGTAGAATATAATTATCAGGATTTGTATACCACTCTTCTTTAATTACTTTTCTTAAAGACCCAAACATAGTATTATCTAATCTTCCATGAGCATAAAGAATAGTATTAGTATCAAAGTTATCATTATGGTTTCTATAATCCATAAATACCCATCCTGCTTTATTCTCTGTTTTATCAAATGTATGAGTTAAATAGAATGTATTATTATTAGTCTGTACTACTGGATAATTAATATTAGTATTATTTACTTTAATATATCCTACTGTATCACTATTAATACTTCTTAAATCATTTAAATCTACATTAATTAAACCAGATTCAGTATTATCATCTATTACTTCAACACTAGTATTATCTTCTATAATACTTTCCATCTTACTAGTTTTCTTATTATCTTTAAACCAATAGAATATATTTTTAGCAGATATAAATAGTATTATAAATAAACATATAAGTATTATATAAAACAATATATTGACAAATTTATTCTTCATATTATCACAACATAATTATATAATAAAACTTAAAAAAAATAAATATCGCTATTTATTTTTCTTACCACCTCTAAGTATAACTGATGTAAAAATAATCACTACAAATATTCCAAGACCAATTATAACATAATTAATTTTAATATCACTTTCCACTTTCTTAATCTTTTTATCTTTATCTTTAAGTTTAATTATGTATTCTCCATCTTTAGAATAAGAATAGTTTTCCCTTGCATAACTTGCTAGATACTCTGGATCATTAAGTTGTTCTATTTTAACATTTAATTCTTTTTCTTCCTTTTTTAAATTCTTATATTCTTCTTTTAAGTTAGCTTCTTCTATTTTTAATTTATGTATCTCATATACTTCATAGCACAAGCAAAAAACAAAGTATATTATACATATAAGTGAAAGCACTCCAAACACCCTAAGCCTTCTTACTGTTGATTTTGCAACTTTCCTTTTATGACTAGCCATTCTATCACCATAATAACTATATCACCTTTTTATGTTTTTTGCAATCAACATAATTAGTATATCATAACTAACAAATCCAATTACTATTGCAAGTATTGAATACAAGTGAAATATAACATAACCTATTTTATCTATGGCAATAAAGTATATGATAGCCATTAATAATATAAATAAAAAAGATAGTATTATTTGATAAACTTTATTAGTCTTTCTAATTAATGGATATAATATATCTAAAGCTATAGAAAATAAAAATCCATATATTAAAGAAAATACTAATAATTTAATTTGTATATTTAAACTAATCATTTAAATAACTTACTAAATATACTTTCTTCTTTATTTTTCTTTTTACTAATATCACTATATATAATACTATCTATTTTACCTTTAATAGCTACATCTCCTTGATAAGTATCAAGCTTAATAATTTCAAGCCCACTACCTTTAATATTCATAAAGCCCATAATAGTATCAAGCATAAACTCAGACTCATTAAAATTATCAATCTTTTTAACTCCACTAATATTAATACTACTACGTTTTACAATGTTTACTGTATGATTTCCTGTAATTATTTCCTTGTCCATATCTGCCTCCACTACAATATATGCAATAAGCATAAAAGTATGAAAAAAACAAACTATTTATTAGTCTGTTTTTCATATTCTGTTAAAATTACATCATTAAATAACTCTCTAGTTTCAGAATTAATTGGATATACTATATCTCTATTTGTACCATCCTTAAGTCTTCTACTTGGCATAGACAAGAATAAGCCATTCACACCATCTATAATCTTAATACCAGTTATTTTAAAACAATCGTCAATAATAACTGAAGCACTTCCTTTCATCTTTGAATCATCATGAATTATGTATAAATTTTCTAATGTAACTTTCATATCATTCCTCCTATTACATGATAAGTATATAATATTTATTATTTTTTTTCAATACCTAATATTTGTATTTTTTTACAACTATTTCAATTCCTTCTTTAATTCTCTTTTAATATCTTTTTCCTTTAATGCTTCTCTTTTATCATATACTTTTTTACCTTTACCTATACCAAGTAATATCTTAGCTTTATTTTTACTAAAATATAGTTTAATAGGTACTAGTGTATATCCTTTAATCTCTATCTTATCTCTTATTTTTAATATCTCACCTTTATGAAGCAACAACTTTCTAGTACGTGTTTCATCATGATTAAACCTATTACCTTTATCATAAGGACTAATATGCATACCAAGTATAAAGCATTCACCTTTTTTTATTATTGCATAAGAATCCTTTAAATTTGCCTTACCTTCTCTAATAGATTTAATCTCTGTACCAGTAAGTACTATACCTGCTTCATAAGTATCAGATATTATATAATCATATAATGCTTTTCTATTCTTAATCTCAATCATATTTAACCTCGCTGTTTACAATACCCATGTATTTTTCTTCTAACTCTTTATAGCCACTGAGTATAGAATCATCTAAATTCTTAAATGGATATACTTTATATTTAGTATCACTAGTAGTTGAATATGTATAAAGTAAACTCTTATCTACATTTTCAAAAGTAACCTTCTTATCTTTTACTACAATATCCATACCTACCATAAGTCCAATAGTCTTATCTATTCCCATAGGTCTTTGTCCTGATAAGAAATTACCTAGTGAATAAATTACTAAAGTATCTCCTACATAATCTACCGGCTGTACTACATGTGGATGAGATCCTATAATTAAGTTTACTCCTAAACTAGATAAATATTTAGCAATCTCTTTTTGACTACTAGTTGGTTCAAATACATACTCTTCTCCCCAGTGCATTGAAACAATAATTACATCTGCCGTATCTTTTATTTTATCAATATCTTCTTTAGCTTGTTCATCACTATACACATTAAGTAAGTATTCTTTACCTTTAGGTATAGTTAGTCCATTAGTAGTTGTTGTATAAGCTAAAAACGCATATTTAATACCATTCTTTTCATAAACTTTAATATCATTACGTTCATCCCACGATGAGTAAGATCCAGCAGTAATTACATCTTTAGTTTTCCAATATTCATTAGAATTAAGTATTCCAACCTCATCTTTATCTAGACTATGATTATTTGCAAGACTAACTAAATTAAATCCTAAATCAACCATATTATCCCCTATTTCTTCTGGAGAATTAAATCTAGGGTAGTGTGACAAACCTAATTTCTTACCACCTATAATAGTTTCTTGATTATAATATCTTAAATCATATTTACTAATCTCTGGACCAACTAGTTCAATCATACCACTAAAGTCATATGAATCAGCACCAGTTCTTGCATCCATGTAAACTGCTCCATGAATTAAACAGTCTCCTACAGCTACTAAACTCATTTTCTTAGTAGTATCTACTTTCTCAGTACTTTCAGTCTTACTCTTTCCACTCTTTTTACTACTACTTTTACTATTATCACTGCTATTATTATTCATTAGATACCAAACTCCTACTATACAACCAATAATAATTAAAAGTAGTATAACTATTGGCATCTTTTTTACTCTTCTTTTCTTCATCTAATTCACATCTCCTACAATACTCATATACTTTTCTTCAACACTTTTATAATCACTAAGTATATCATCACTCATTTTACTAAATGGAATTACTTTAAACTTAGTACTATTATCTGAATAAGAATATAATAATTCTTTTTCTTTGATACTTACTTTAGTTTCATCACCATCTACAGTAATATCAACTCCAACCATTAAACCAATAGCTGGATTAAGTCCTAATACTAACTGATTAGATATAAAGTTACCTAATGAGTATATAACCAATGTTTCACCTACATACTCGATTGGTTGAACTACATGCGGATGAGTTCCAATAATTAAATCTACTCCAAGATCTGATAGATGCTGCGCAATTGCAACCTCACTATTAGTAGGAGTATTAGTGTACTCATCTCCCCAATGCATTGCGACAATTACTACATCTACCTTATCTTTTATTTTATTAATATCATCTTTTACAAGTTCATCACTATATACATTAACTAAATATGACTTATCACTAGATAACGTATAACCATTTAACGATGTTGTATAAGCTAAAAATGCATATTTAATACCATTCTTTTCATATACCTTTATATTATCTCTATCTTCAAATGATGAATAAGTGCCAGCAGCAATTACATCTTTACTACCCCAATATTTATTAGAATATAAAATTGCAGTCTCACCCTTATCATAAGCATGATTATTTGCAAGGCCTATTACATTAAATCCGGTATCAATTAAATTATCACCAATACTATCAGGTGCATTAAAAGTAGGATAACCACTATATTTAAAACTAGGACCTCCTATAATAGATTCCTGATTTACATACTTTAAATCATAATCCTTAATCAATGGTTTAATATATGTAAACATTGAAGTAAAATCATAACTACCATCTTCTTTTAAAGCATCAGCAAGTACAGAATCATGGGTTAAAACATCCCCTACCATTAATAAAGACATACTTTTCTTTTTATCACTTTTACTATCTTTCTTATTATTTTCTTTCTCAATTACTTTACTATCATTATTCTTTTTGACTCCTTTATTAGTAGTCTTCGCAATTACAAAGCAAGCACCAAGTATAATGCATAATATAATAATAAGTGGAGTCTTCTTTATTCTTCTTTTTTTCATTCAATCACCTTTTTATCTATATTTAAATTATAAACTAAAGAAAAAGTAAAGTCTATAACTTTACTTTATTTTTTAAATAAATCTGTAATATCACAACTTGAATCATAGAATCCAAATGTTTGTAGTACAAAATTAATAATAAGTGGAAGTAAGAATAATAGCGCAGCTACAATTAATCTCTTAACAAACTTACCTTGAGCCTTCTTCATATCATCATCATTTTGCGCAGCTATCGCTTTAATAAAGTCTAACATAGTTAATATAATTACAAGCGCAGGAAGTATATACTTAACCCACTTAAGTACATTATATACCATTGAGATGATAGATGTTCCAACACCACATTTTGTCGAATCATCGTAATCAGATCTAAGGCCCATTTCTTTTTCATAATTTGCAAAATCGGTATGTACTGTTAAACATTGACTCACACATCCACCTTCACTATAATTATTATTTTTCATTACTGAAGTACAAAAACTATTAAGAATATCTTTTTGTTCATTATAATCAGATAATGTACTACTCTTACATTTTTTATCATTACAGCTTTTATACGAGTCCTTTGCTTGCTCTATTTTAATTTTTAAATCATCATATCCTATACATATGTTATCATCTGAACAATTATCACCATTACATTGAAATTGAATTATATCTTCAGTAGGACACTTATCATTCGAAATAAAATCTTCAGCCCCATATATTACAATATCACGAAAATTAATATTTCCATTAATATCCCAATCACTCCAAAAATATGCTACATGTTTAACAGCACATGCATATACAACCTTAGGACATCGTTTGTTTTTAAAATATGATTTAAACTTGCTACTCCTAAATTTTGAATTTAAATATGTAAGTGCAACTGTCAAATTACCTGAATTATCAGCCTGACCATTATTGTTTATTTTACTTCCATATGGTAATTCATAATTAGAAACACTTCCATCTACACCTACTTCAACTTTTAAAGCGCCATAATCACAAGCAAATTTTTCTCCCTGAGTTGACTGTTGATCATACATAGAATAATACGTATGTATATCATTTCCAGGTGCCTTTTTTATTAATTCATGAATATGCGTTAAATCTGAATAATTGTTGGATGTAGACAATAGAAAATAATTATCACCATAGTTTTTACTATGAGTTAAATATGTTGGACACTCACCACTACTTTTATAAGCTGCACTCGCATCATCATCACTATCCAAATTAATCTTATTCCAATTAGAATCATTATTATCTTTCCAATTTAACAAAGATCCGGTATATTTCCAAGTAGTAGATACATACCAACCAATACCAGCTGAATTATTGTCGAAAATAAATAAAACTTTATACTTATCTTCAAACGAAACATCATCTCTCTGATCACCGCTTATATCACTCTTGGAATCCAAATAAACACAAAACTCTTTTACAGAATGATTTTTACAAGCGCTACAATTTTTTTCAACTTCTTCTTTTAATGAATTATAATATTGATTATCTAATGTATAAGTATTCCCATATAAAGAATAGGAATTATTAGAAACATCTATTGCATTCACTTTAATATTTATAAAAAATAAACTTATTATCATTATTGTAAAACTCATTAATACTTTCTTCATATAACCACTCTCGCTTAAATTAATTATATTAAATTACCAAAAAAAAAGCAATAGATTTTACTTATCATCGATAAGAAAATCTACTGTATGTTTTTCTTTTGATGCTGCTTTTACTATTACTTTTATTGCATCTCCTAATCTAAATCCTCTTTTATTTCTTTTACCAACAAGTGAGAATGTATCTTCATTGTATTCATAATAATCACCTTTAATATCTTCAACCCTAACTAGACCCTCTACTAAATTAGGTAATTCAACAAATATTCCAAAGCTCATAACCCCCGATATTACCCCTTCAAAGTGTTCTCCTATATGTTTTTCCATATATTCAGCTTTCTTCATATCATCTACTTCTCGTTCACATTCAATACTATTTCTCTCTTTTAGTGATGAATGTTCAGCTACAAATGGTAATTTAGCTTCCCAATGTCTAATAGTTTCTTTATTTAAATTCTTATTAAACAAATATGTATGAAGCAATCTATGAACTGTTGTATCTGGATATCTTCTAATTGGAGATGTAAAATGTGTATAACATTTACTAGCAAGTCCAAAATGACCAATATTTTTTGTATCATATATTGCTTTCTGCATGCTTCTTAAAAGTTCTTTAGACATCATTGAATACTCTTTTGCATCCTTTAATTGCTCTAATATTTCTTGCATAGCCTTCGGAGTAATCTTATTAATTTTACCAGTAATTGTGTATCCTAATATACTTATATAATGCATAAACTTAGCAATCTTCTCTTCATTAGGTTCTCCATGTACACGATATATAAATGGATAATCCATGTAAAAAATATGTCTAGCAACAGTCTCATTAGCTGCAATCATAAAGTCTTCTATTAGTTTTTCTCCCGCGCCACGTTCTCTTAAGGTAACATCAATTGCCTCACCAGATTCATTTACTATAATCTTAGCTTCATCTAAATCAAAATCAATATATCCTTTATCTACTTTATTCTTTCTAAGAATATCAGCTAATTCTTTCATATTAAGAAGAGTATCTTTATATCTCTCATAACCATCTGGAACTATATTTTCTTCTAATATCTTATTAACTTTTTTGTAAGTCATTTGGATATTAGACTTAATCACACTTTCAAATATATCATACGATACAACCTCTCCAGTAGAATCTATATCCATCACACATGATAGAGCAAGTCTATCTACATTAGGATTTAAAGAACATATACCATTAGATAATTTATGTGGTAACATAGGTATTACTCTATCTGCAAGATACACACTAGTACCACGTTCATAAGCTTCTTTATCTAATTCAGTATCTTCTTTTACATAATGTGATACATCAGCTATATGAACTCCTAATCTATAATTACCATTATCTAGTATATCTAGAGAGATTGCATCATCAATATCTTTAGTGTCATCACCATCTATTGTAAATATCATTTTATCCCTTAAATCAGTTCTACCTTCATACTCTTCTTCTAATACCTCACTAGGTAATTTATCTACTTCTTCCATTACTTCAGGTGAAAATTCATCATTAATATCATGTTTAGCAGCAATTGATAATATATCAACACCAGGATCATTAATATGACCAATAACTTTAATTACTTCACCTTTAAAACTATGGTTATCAACTTTATCTAATAATTTGACTAATACTTTATGTCCTTCTACAACGTTCTTCATACTATTGCTATCAAGTATAATATTAATATTTAACTTATCATCATCAAGTTTTAATACCAACTTATTATTATCTTTAATAATAGTACCAACAACATTTTTTAAATCCCTTTTAACTATTTTAAGAATTCTACCTTCTAAATCAAAACCTTTCTTAGATGTAATTTCAGCTATAACTATATCACCATGAATCGCACCATTCATATTATTAGCAGCTACATATATATCATCTTTGCCCTCTATATCAACAAAACCAAAACCTTTTTTATTTACAATAAGCCTTCCAGTTTTTAAGTGACTATTATCAAACAACATATATTTATCTTTATTAGTATGATATAACTGTAGTTCTTTTTCTAACTCATCTAATTCTTTAAGAAGATTTTGCAAATCTTCACTACTGCTAAGATTTAATAAATCGTTTATTTCATAAACACTAAGTGCCTTGTTCTCTTTTTTTAATATATCAATTATTTTATCCTTCATATTCAATCTCCTTATTATCCATCTCTACTTGATTAATACTATTGAATCTCTTTGTAATCTTATCAGTAGTAGTATGAATATCTTTAACGTCTTTACTAACTGTTTCAATACTTCTATATAGTTTATCCCAACGTTCTTTATATCTTTTAAACTCAGTATCTAATAGTATTAATTCATTATGAATTACTTTAGCATACTTATCGCGCTCTATATTTTTTATAATAACTTGAATTGTGGTTAACGTACTAATTAGTGTAGTAGGACTTGTTATCCACACTCTTTTTTTATAAGCATAATCTAAAATATCTGAGTGATATGCATTAACCTCAGCAAATAAAGCCTCAGCAGGTAAAAACATAATTGCTTGTTCACTTGTTAAACCCGGAACTATATATTTACTACTAATTGCATCAATATGTTTTTTCATATCTAATTTAAATTGTTTTTCTGCTTGTGCACGCACACTTGCACTATTATTCTTATCAACCATTATTTGATAATTTTCAAGCGGAAACTTAGAATCTATCGCAATCATGCCTAAAGGTTCAGGAGCAAACAACATACAGTCAGCAATATAACCGTTAGGTAAACTGTACTGTATTTGATAAATGGTTTTATTATTCGCGCCAAATATATTTGATAAGATGTGTTCCAAGTTAACCTCGCCAAATATTCCTCTTGTTTTTTTATCAGTTAATACTCCTTGTAATGATACAATATCCGAAGACAAGCTATCAATTTTCTTTTGTGCTTCATCAATTTTAGATAATCTCTCAAGTACACTAGTAAATGTTTTATTCGTTCTTTCAAAATTCTCATCTAATCTAGAATTAACTTTATCATTCATTAGATTTAATCTAGCATCCATTCTATCATTTAACTTATCAAAGTCATCACTGATATCTTTTGTAAAATCATTTTTAAAATCACTAATCTCTTTGACTACTTCCAATTCTAATCTATTAATCTTCTCTACTAAATCACTATTATTATTTTTCTTCATTATTAATATAACAACTAAAATCAGTAACACAATTAGTATTCCAATTATTACATACTCCATTTTATCACCAATATAATTATAAGCTAAATACTTAATTAAAGCAAGAAAAAAACAGAACATTTATTCTGTTAGAATCCAAGCTTCATATCCACCAATAATATCAACAACATTATATCCATTTCTTTTTAGAATTGTACACACTTGTTTACTTCTCAACCCTTTTTGACAATATATATAATATATATTATTCTTATCTAGATACCGTTCAGGAAAAGCCACTAGTTTATTAAATGGAATATTACAGGCATTTAATATATGATTATCATTATATTTTTCTTCACTTCTTATATCAATAATATTAACACTACCAAGATTTCTTAAATCATTTACACTAATACTATTCAATATAATCACCATTATATTATATGCTTATATCTATATAAATATACTTAATAAATAAAAAGCATTTCACACATATATAATTATACTAATTACATACTTCTTCCTTTACCATTGAGTATTCAGCATAACAATATTTACCATCCCTAATTCCGCCATTTGGACAACTCCTACTATTATTTCCATACTTATAACTTAATTTAGCAGCCTTTTTACATCTACTACCATCTAACCATTCTCCATTATTAGTGTTACAATTAGCATAAACATTAGAGTATCCATTGTTATATAAGTATGTTGCTGAATATGAACAGTATCCATCGTTAGTATTTGTGAATCCACTTGGACAAGTATATACTTTAACATCTTTCTTTGCTTCGTACAACTTTTCATGACAATATCCTGTTGGACCACTACCTACTGGAGTACCCTGTCTACATCTATATTGAGTTGTACATACCTTTTTCTTCCATTGAGCTTCCATAACAGCATAGTCACCTGGTTCAGCAGTATTTGCAAGTCTTAATTGATTAGCATACAAATAGTAATCATATTTTTCACAAGTACTCTTTTTAACCCATGCTCTACTTGATTTGGATGAATCAGTGTAACAATAATATGTACCATTTGATCTTCTTGCATGCCATCCTAAAAACTTATATCCTTCTCTTTTAAACTTATTAGCATTCATAGGTGTCAAAACCCCATATTTAAACTTTTGATTTGCCATTGACCCAGATGTTGCACCCTTTCCATCATATACTATTGTAAATGAATCAGATTTCCACTGAGCTGTCATTTTAACATAATGACCAGGAGCTGCAGTTTGAGATACAGACGCTTGATCCTTATATACATAATGTTCATAACAATTAGCAGATTTTACCCAATGTGGATTTGATTTAGAAGAGTCTGTATAACAATACTCTGTTCCATCATCCCTTTGCGCATGCCAGCCTGCAAAAACACTTGCAGATTTTTTAAATTCATTTGGATATAACTTAGTTGCTTTTCCAAATGTAATAGGTTGATTCTTCATTGTTCCATAACCTTCACCCGGATAGTATACTACAGTAAACAAATTAGGTATCCACTGAGCATACATTGTAACAGACTTACCTGGTGCAGCTGTTTCTGAAACCATTGCTTGATCTTTATATGGTACTTTTCCAAAATTACAATCCTTCTGTATCATCCAAGCCTTACTTGTCTTTGCTGAATTTGTATAGCAATACCATGTTTGATCACTTCTTTGTGCAAACCATTTATCAAATATATATCCATCTCTTGTAAAAGTATTTTTTCTTAGTGCAGTTGCTTTCCCAAAAACTATTGTTTGATCTGGCATTGAACCTTTTCCCATATAATTATTGAATTTTACTGTAAATGTATTTGGATAACTCTGGTCATACTGTGGTTGCCACTGTGCATACATTGTTGTATATCCTCCTGGATTCGCAGTATTTGTTACTCTTAATTTATCCTTATATAAATAGTATCCATTACTTTTACACGTTGACTCGCTTGACCAAGCATGAGCCGTTTTACCACTATTAGTATAACAGTACCACTTGCCATCATCTCGCTTTGCATGCCATCCTGTAAATATATATCCATTTCTTGTAAATATATTTCCCTTTATCGATGTTGAAATACCATATACCAGTTTCTGATCTGGCATAGTTCCAGTACCTCCACCAGGATTAAATTTTAATGTATATTCACTAGAACTAACTTGTTTTGATTGCCACTGAGCATACATCGTTACTATTCCATTATTGTGATATAAGTTTTTAACCTTTTCACCATCACTAAAATAATAGTAGCCAGTTTTTTTACACTCATCATTACTTAACCACTTAATAGATTTCTTATTTGCATCTGCATAACAGTAAAACAATCCATCATCTCTTTTTGCAACCCAACCAATAAAACTATAATTATCTCTTTTATAATTATTTGGGTTTAATTCTTTTGTTTCATCTTTTTTAAATACTTGATTTTGAACATTACCACTAGTATTTTCTGCGTTTGCATTATATTTTATTGTATATCCTGAATCAGAAGAATTATAGTTAGGTCTATAATAACCATTAATTCTCTGATCTTGTGTTGCAACAGTACTACAAAAATCTGTTGAGTATTCTCTAGTTACAACAACACCACCGATATTTCCCTCAATTGTATGTATAGTTCCATCAGTATCAACTTGATAAATAAATCCAATATGGCTACTTAAGTACTCATCTCTATCATTAAAGCCATATATAGGAGGATATAATTTATCATCAGTCCTTAACGGATAAGGAACATACTCACCAGTTGATTCATAATAAGGATCAAATACTATTATGTCACCTTTTTGAGGTTTAAAATTCTTATCATAACAATAATCTTCATGCCAAGTACCAAGGTTTGAAGCAACAGATTTTCTAACCATACCGTCGGCAGTAGCATCTTTAATAACCATTTTTTTAGTTTTATCATTTTGGTTAAAAAGCCACCAAATAAAAGCTGCACACCAATCTGCGTCGTTGTCGTTATCCCAATAAAACTTTTTATACTCAGTGCCATCATCACCCACACGTGCCTCTGCAATTTCAACTAATTTGTCAATTAATTCATCACTATCATTTTGTGCAGAATCAACAGTTTCATTTCTAACAGAATTGTTCATTATTTGTCTTAAATTTAAATTTACGATAATATAAACTATAAATATAATTGAAATAAGAAGCACTAATAATATTTTTTTATTAAATGTTGATAATAAACTTTTCCTAATTTTCACATTAACCACCTAGTTTTCTTCTATAGTAATGATAGCATCAATTTTTTTTAATTTCAATACTTAACAAAAAAACAAATTAAAAAAGTGATATAAAACCACTTTTATAAGTAATTAATATCAATCGCTAAAAAAGTCATCAAAGAACTGATCATCAGTTACACCATTATTAGTAGATATTTCATTATTATCTTTAAATTCTGGTTTAATAACTTCTTCTATATCTGCATCAATAACATTCTCTTTATTATTTTCAGGTTTATTTTCAGAAGTATTATTCTTATTATTCTCTTGTTCTTTCTTTTCTTCTTCTTCAAGTTCAGCAATTTTAGCATCAATTCTTTTAACCATTTCATCAATATTAAATGAATTATTAGGTTTTGCATCTCTACTAAATGGATTAGATGGCATCCCGCCTATTCCAGGAGGCATACCATTCATTCCAGGCATACCACCAGGTAATCCTGAAAATCCACCAGGCATACCACCAAATCCCCCAAGTGGTAAACCTCCACCGGAAGATCCACTAGGATTATTTAACATATTATTAATTTTATCTTCACGTTTTTTTTCAACAAAACCTTTTAAGTCAAATACCTTAACAGGTAATTTTTCATGCACTGGATATGTTGCTTTAGGATAATTAACCCCCCAATCCATTTTAAAATTAGGAGTTAATTTTGTTTTAAAAGGCATCATACGAATTCTTAGAACTATAGTCTCCCACATTTTCATACGCTGAAGATCACTTACAGTAACAAGTGGAGTTGATGTAGTTTTCTCTTTTTCTTTTGATTTTACTTCACCACACATCTTACTAATCTCTTCTAGCGCAGAAAGCTCTGAACTTATTAAATATATAATATTACCGCAGTTACCCTTAATAGTTTCACCATTTTCTTTACCATATACTTCATAAAGTTGAGCAAAGTTCTGAATAATAAATGTAAATCTAATATTTCTTGAACGAGCAGCTGTTACCATTGTTGTAACATCTTTTAAAGGTGGCATGTTTGCAAACTCATCAAGGATAAAATTAGTTCTATGTGGAAGTTTTCCACCACTTTCTTGTGCGACTGAAATTAATGTTTCGTAACATTGTTTTAAGAAAATTGTAACTAAAGCATGATATGTTTTCTTTTCATCTTGAATAACTATAAATACAGCTGTTTTCTTACGTCCTACATCACGCATATCAAAATCATTATGCGCAAGCATCTCAGATAAATTTTCACGAGATGCGAACAACTTAATCTTTTGTTTAAAAACCGATAAAATACTACCTCTTGTTTCATTTGGTGCCATTATAGTTGATGATGCATTAACATATGCAGGACTAGCAGGATCCTTATAACTAAAGTATTCATTAACATACTTGGTATTACCAATCTTCTCTTCTCCTACAGTAGTCATTAAATTAATACTATTTAAATTTATCTCATCTTCTGCAGCATCCTCAAATAAACCAAGAGATAAGCCAGCAAAGTAATCAGCACTAGTATTTTCCCAGAATGGATCTTGCCCTTTAGATGATTCATCATAAAGAATATTTTTAGCAAGGTCATCTAATAACTCATTTGCTTTATCTTGATTACCATTTTGATAAAAGGAATATGGTAAACTCATAGGATTCCAAGAATTACCTTGTTGTGGGTCACGGAAGTTCAATAATACAATATTGTATCCCAAATCTTTTAACATCTCAGATGTGTCTTCAAATATCTCACCTTTAGGGTCAGTTATAATCATTGATTCATCATGTTTACACAACAACTGTACCATAGGAAGAACGGTTGTTTGAGTTTTACCTGCTCCAGTAGAACCAATAACTAAATTATGATATCCACCATCATCAACCCAAGCTTCTTTTTCATTCATAATAATTGGAATTCCAGCAGCATCATTATGTTTAGCTTTTGGATCAACCTTCTTAAGTTCAGCTTTCATCTCTTTATCTTTAGCCCAACGTGAATAGTTTTTTTCCTTTTTAGCTCCTACTTCAAAACCTATGCCACTACTTCTATCAAATATATATGATTTAACGCTTATTAATCCAATAATAATACCTAGTAAAAAGCCTACAATTGTCATTAAAAACATAATACCATTTGTAAATACTAAAAATATATTAATAGTAAATGGTTCTTCCTCTACAAACGCATTAATATTAACAACTAAAAGTTGTACAACAATAAGCCAAACAAAGGAAAAAATACAAAATATCAATAAATCCTTAGGTTCAACTCTTAATTTTAATTTCATTATTCATCACCTAAACTTTTTGCGCCTTTTTAACTCTTCTTATAATTATAAGAGCAGTTATCAAAATAGTCAAGATAGATACTCCAATAATTATAATTTTAATAGTAAATTCATTATCATAATTAAATACATATTTATCTTTATATAATTTTAAATATATATTTCCATCTTGATAATTATCTTTATTAAAATGCCATATATATTTATAACCATTTACTTCATCAGCATTTGTATCTTTTAACTTATGATTAGATTTTATTATTACATCTAGACTATCTAATAATACCCTGTCTTCTTCAACAGAACATTTTAAACCTTTAGATGTAGATAATATATAATAATTTCCTTCTTTAATAACACTATAAGCTTTAAAACAAGATTTAAGTACAGTAGATTCTTTATAATCTAAATCATTATATTTATAAGAAAAGCTAACTTCGTTTTTTTGGCCTTTTTTCTTATACTCCTCAAAATTAGAAGCTCCATTCATAACTGCATAAAATTTATTATCTTTAAAATACTTTAACTCACCATCTGAATTACTATTAATACTAATATTCTCTTTAAAATTATTATCCTTTATTTCAAGGTTATAAGTTGCCTTACACCCAGTCATAACAACAATAATTATTATTAGAAATAAATATCTATATTTCATAGTTAACCTCCTATTTTTTATAACTTAATAGGTATGTATATCCATTAAATGATCCACCACCGCGATAATTTGCAACCTCATCTAATGTATACGTAGTAGTAATAACTTTAATATTACTAGGAACATCAGCAGCATTTATACCACCATTATTCCATCCCTCGGAAATTACGAGAGTTCCATCTGAATTAACCTTCTCAACAATTCCTACATGGCCATATTCATGAGTATTTCTCGACCAGTTAATAATTGAACCAGGTTTTGCCTTATTAATATCATTACTATACTGAAAATAACTTAAAGTAGGATTAGTTCCTCCATACCAATCAATACCATTCCCAAATGTAGAAAGAAGTACAGATTTAGCTTTTGCCTTTAAATCATCACTTAAACTAGAAGATTCAACAATCTCTATTGCCCTATATTTAGCATACCAAGGACATTGAGATACATTACCAGCAGTTAAATCAAATGCTTTTCCTAAACCCTCACTTGTTCCTTCTATATTATAATTTTTTGACTCAAACTTCACACCATCTGATGAAACATACTCACCATTAGTATCAGGATCACACACTAATTTTTTTTGATTAGCGGTATTTGAAGTGTTAGAACCCCCTCCAGCTTTTGTTAACTGCGCAATAGAAATATTATTTCCATAGAATGCTTTTAATAATTGCAAATAATTATAATTCTTTTCAAGAGCCAAATAATTACCAATAAACGGTTCAACTCCACCATAATGTATATCATGATCTGGATAAGTAATTAATCCTTGTGGTACAATAAACTCAGTTACTTCACCAGAACAACTTTCAACAGAATCAGCATAAACACTACATCTTCTAAATTTGCACATCCCATCTCCAGTAGGCTCACAATCATCTGCAGGAGCTAGTGAATATACAGCAAGTACTATACTTCCATCAGGATTTGCCATAACCATTCCTGATGTATCATCAGCATACTTGCGATATGTAGTATGATCACTACCAGAAAAATTTTGTTCATTAGATGAAGATGTTATACTGTTTTTACAATTATTAGTATGAGCTAATGTATAACTTCTAGTAACAATTGCATAAGCTTTACCCAACTCATCATTTTGAATTGTATAACTAAATTCTGCAGCAAGAACACCAGCTACATATTCATCAAGCGAATATGTACCATATCCTTCTACAGTAACCCCGCTACATTCTGCATAAACTTCACCAATATCAATACAACTATTAGTCTGATTTTTTTCATCAACGGGATATAAATCGTCAAAAAATTCTTTATAATCATATATATCCTGTCTTTCAATTTCATAGTCGCAAAAAACAGTTGTAGGCAAAAAAAGAACTAATAATATAATTAATAATCTACATTTCTTCATTTTCCACCTCAGTTTTAAATTTTATTATTATTTCTTCTTCTTTTTATAAACATACATATAGCACCTAAAACACCAAGCATTACTATACCTAACACAATATAAATAACAACACTATACTTTTCCTCAACAGTTTTAGCTGTTCCTTTTTCTATTTTTATTAGAAGATTAAAACTATCTCTATCATTATTATTCACATACCAAGTATACTGATTTCTTTTTACCTTATCAGCATTATTTTCAACTACTTTATTATCAGTAATTATGTTAATTGAATAATTTTCATTAAACATACATCCATTAGGTTTACTTAGTTTAATAGTATAAAATTCGTCCTTTGTCATTACTTCTCTTTCATCAAAGCATTGATTAAAAGAATTAGCATTCACAAATTCATCTGGTGTATATGAATATTCTAAATCCAATATTTTATTACCCTTTTTTTCTTTTAAACTCTTTTTGAATTTATGTTCAAAGTCATTATGTAAAGGATAAAAATCGCCATCTAAAACATAAGAATAATCATTTGTTTCATTAATTTCCATATGAAACTTCTCAACAAATTTATTATCACTAATATAAAGCTTATATTCCTTTGTACATCCTGATACAATAAACACAAAAAGCATAATAAATAAAACTCTAATATACCTCATAGTATCACCATCTAATAATTTGGTCTAAAATAACCATTTATTCCCTGAACAGTACCTGAACCGCAATCTTTTCTTGAATGTTTATGCTCCCAAACACCGTTGTATCCACCACTAGATCCATTGCCTTCGATTGAATACACATACTGATCATCAACTTTATAAACATAACCAATATGACTACTATAATACTTATCATTTCCATTTGCAGGATAAGGAATTGTATAACTTCCAATCCAAGGATCATATAGAATAATATCACCAGACTTTGGAACAGTTGATGGATCAGTACATTCATCTTCATACCAAGTTCCATAACCTCTTGCATCAGAAGATCTTGGAATTTCTCCAGCAACCGCTGATTTTACAATATATTTATCAAGTCCATCTACTTGATTAAAAAGCCACGATACAAACATTGCACACCAATCAGCATACATTCCATACCACGATTCATATGTATCCCCAGTTTTTCCAACTTGTTGAAGCGCTATTTCATTCATCTTGTCAATTGCTTCTTGTCCAGTTTTTGAAACAATTGTATTTGAAGAGCCATTGTTTCCATTAATATTTGTTGAACAACTCTTTATCTCCACACCAGGAGTATGATACTTTAACTTAATATATTCAGATAAAAAATTCTTATATTTTTTTTCATCTTTTGCATATGTTTCAGTTATTGAATTTTTATCATATTCGCCTTTTTCACACTTTAAAGTATCTTTAGAATAATTACTTTTTTCAATATCTTCCACAGTATATTCTTTTTTTGATTCATCATCATTATCCGCTTTACATTTATATTTAATAGTCTTCTTAACCATATTTTTAGCAAGTATTTGCATATCATATGAATTATCATTAGCATTTAAATATGTATAACAAGGATCATTTTTAAAATCATATTCCCAATCTAAATTAGTAACTATATTATTATTTTTCAAAGAAGATCTATCATACTTATTTAAATTTGTTGCAAATACAGTAGGTAATTGTTCATTATTATAGTAAAGTGTTGACATAATTAACGACAAGTCAAGAGTTACATTATATTTATTTTTGTATAAATAATAAATATCATACATCTTTAAATAAAACTTATATTCATCACCATTTCTACAGTCATTAGAAGATCCATCCTTAGTACATGCTTTCATAGTTCCAAAATAATCACTTAAATCAGTAGAATTATAATAATCTGATATTTGAGCTGCACTTACATATTCGAAACTTATAAGTATACAAATGATTAAAACTAATATTTTTTTCATATTACCTCACTTTAATAATGCAAATTAAATTTTTGCTAAATAATTAGAATATATGGATTATTTGATTTATCTAATTTTTCAAGATATTTAATTACCATATCTTCTGGAACAGATACGCATCCACCAGTAGGTCTATTACTACTTATATGAAAAAACATTGCTGAACCTGTGCCTTTTTTTACAGGATTTACATTATAATTAATAACAAAACCATACTTATAAACACTTATTTCACTCATATGTTCTGCACTATTCCAATCCTTATTGGATGTTCCTTCAACTCTTTTATTATAAAATTTTGAATTTGGATCATCAACCCAATAAGTATTAGATGTTATTTTAAATGTTGATAATTTTGTATTAGGTTTACTATCTTGATAAAATGCATCACCAATACTATATAGACCTTTAGGAGTTGCTGATTTAGTTTCTGAAGGTTCATCTGTAGTACCTTCACTACCTACATAACCTGAAGTACTTAATGAATCATCCTTAGTCCATTCACTACCATTTTTTTCATAAAAAGATACTGATGCTGAAGTCCCACTCGAATCAACAATCACTAACTGTCTAGCATTAACTTCATCAAGTCTATTTACATTAATTCCGCCTTTGGATAATAAGTCAGTAAACGAGGTAGTAACTGATGAATTATTATTTGCTGATGTACCGGTACTTGTTGATGAATCAGAGCTTGCTGATGAAGTGGAATTATCTATATCATCCCCCTGATTGCCATACCACTCACCAAGTTCTTCTTCAGTTGGGTTAGACTTTGAAGCAAGATAAGCCTTCCCACCAGAATCAGTTAAAGATGATACTAATATCACACAAAAGAAAATAGCCCCAACAACAATCCCTGCTAAAACTAAAACAACCAAAATTTTCATTTGTCTTGCAGTTATTGCAGTATATCTTCCTTCAGCAGCATCAGGTTTATATTCTTCACCTGCCTGTTCTGCGCGATTAGCTTCTTCTACATCATCCGCACTTGCATCAGATTTATTATTAACCTTACTCATCATGCTACTGAAAAATCCAGAAGCACGAGAATTTTTAATCTTCTGTATTTTCTCTGCCATTTTCGCATACTTACGCGCAACCGGTATCTTTTCAGCAACCTTAATTGCTTTATTAATATTTTGTTGATTTTGCACCCTTCTAGTAGCATTTCTACTATTAATACCAGAAATACTACTAGAAGAACGGGTAGTGGAGGCAGAGCCTCCACCTATAGATGATGTAGATGAAGATAATCCAGAACTTGAATCACGTTTGCCAATACTACCTCTTTTTCCATGAACAGCAGCATCTTTACGTAATTGTCCAGTTTGTTTAGCATTTTTAATAGCTTGTTTTCCACTATCGTTCATCTAATCACCTCTATTCTTTTTTATAATCCTCCTCCACTACCAAACGATTCTAATTCAGCATCTGATGCAATTACATTAATACGCATACGCCTTGATCCACATACAAATAACGCTTCTCCTTGGCCATACTGTTTAATACTTTCAGCCTCGCTATCATTAAGATCTATTAAACGAGCTAAATCAGCAACTGCTTGCTTTTTTAATCCCATAACTAGATAATACGAAGCATTATCAAATATAGCTTTGCCTTGTGTGATAACAGATGGATCACTAAAATCAGTTGGTTGTTGAGTAATTAACATTGTACCTGTATTATACTTGCGCGCACGTCTTTGCATCTGAGCAAGGAAATCAGCTCCTAGTGTATTACCACCACTAAGTAAAACGTGTGCCTCATCAACCATCATAACTGTATTTATACGTGGATTTAAAGTTAATCCCCAAGCATATTTTAATATGTTAAAGAATAATGCATTCTTGATATTACTATCTGCATTCATAACTTCTCTTATATTAAATACAATAAAATTACTATGTGGAGAAATAGTTGTATGTCCATCAAAATAATATTTAAGTTCTCTAACAATAGGTCTAATTTTTAACTCAAGTCTTTCAAGAACATCACGCTCTTGTGTTTTTTCAGGCATTGCAAGAATACGACCTTTAATAGTTGCATATACATCTTTAAAAGTTGGATAATCATCACTAGTAAATCTAGTAAAATCACTATTATAATCAATACCAAAACGCTTATATGTTTCTTGAACTACTTCACTAAACATATTAACTAAATCTTCAGTAATAGATGGATCATAATACTTTAAGAATGCTTTAATAGTCTGTAAAGTACGAGTTAAAACAGTATAACCTAATCCTTGTTTCATCTCTTCTTCATCAGCATCAAGCACAACCTCAAGTGGATTAATCATCCCAAATTCTCCACCTTTACCAAGGTCAATAAAATCTCCTCCATAAAGCCTAACCATATCTTCAAGCTCACCTTCAGGATCAATTATAACCAACTGATGACCATTTCTAATATGACTTCTAAGCATAATTTTAGCAGCAGTTGATTTACCACTACCAGAAGTACCTAATATAATCATATTGGCATTATTTCTATTACTTTCTTTTCTTATTTGGTATAAGAATTGATTAAATAAAACTACACCACCAGAGAAATCCATACCAAGTAAAGTACCTAATCCTGGATCCTTAATGCTATCAAAAATAAACGGATACATAGCAGCCATAGTAGGCGCGGGAATAGGAGTACCGATTCTATCCTCAATACCTTGTTTATCATAAATAGGAAGACACGATTTTAATACTTGATCTTGTTCAAATCGTAAAGGAATAGCCTTAAGTTCCATAGATTCTAAATAATTACGAACTTGTAACTTCTTTAATTCTAACTCTTCCTTATTATCAGCAGTAATCATAATATGCATTTGAAAATCGTATATTTTAGCTTGACTAGCTGCAAGCTCACTAATAAACTGTTCCAAAGATTCGTAATCTTGACGAATTCTCTCTTGAATAGTTCTATCATTTTCATCTTGATATCTTTGTTTTAAATCAGCAAGTTCTTTATTAAGCATCTTACTCATACTACTAAAAGGTAGTGGTATATGTTTAATAACAAGTTTAATTCCAGACATACTAGTTAAACTAGATAAATAACCAGGATAAATAAATTTTGGATACGATATTACAGATAAAATAGTTGCATATTTATCACTTACAATAAATTCACTAGGTTTAAACTCAAGCCCCTTTGGAGCTATCTCAGCTTTTATATTTCCCATTTAAACACCTCCATTACGCAAACACCGTACCAAAATTAGTAGTCTGACCACCATTTAAAAAATTATCTAAAATCATTCTTAAATCATCATTACTAGTTTGTGTTGCAGTTAATCCCGCAGCAGCAAAATTATTAATCAAATTTCTTATTCTTTTTTGAACAACCTCAGTATCCTTATGTTTAAATAATAAGAAATATTCAGTATCAACAACACTATTTCTAACAAACATATTCCCCTTATCCATATCCTCAGATATAATCTTTCTCTGCACAGGGGATACAGAAGAATTATATAAAACCTGAAGTTCAGATAAATATACATTAATATCTACTGGTCTATCAGCTGCAATAATCCAGAATTCATAATCAATAACATTATAAACAGTCTTTAAATTAGTTATAATTGCATTCTGAGTAGCAGGATCAAGAATAAAAATATTTCTTGGCATAATCTTAACACCAGATACTTTAAGTTTATTATCAAGTTCAATCATCCCGCTAGCGATATTTTTAACAGGAATATCAGTATACCTACTTTTTACCTTCTTCTTGCTCATCTTTATAACACCAACCTCTCCATAAATATTTTTGTCTTGTAGTATAAAATTCCCAAGCAAGTTTAATAACAGTTCTTATATTGTGATAATTAGGAACTGGAAAAACCAGAAAAGCACATATCACACCCGGAGCAAGAGCAATAATCGCAAATAGGAAACTCTGAATTGGCAGAACCAATAATAGAAGCAACGAAACACCTACTCCAACTAAGAACAAAGCCAAATCAAACTTCGTAAATAATCCAAACAATAACATCGACTTCTTCGAGTTAGCCGGTATCAAATACATATTATCCATATAGTATCACATCCTTTTTATTTACCAAGAGCAGATTTATCTGCGTTAGCAGAACGCTGGCTTTCATATATAGCAGATTTTCTCTGTCCAAGTTCTTGTTTCTCTGCCTCTGCGGGATTAATAATGGTACGAGTATCATAGTTAGAAGACCCTGTAACTTCTCCTGCATTAGAATGTATAGCAGCCGCGCCTGATGTAACAACAGAATTGTCAACAGTAACCGTTCTTCCACTACTATCCATAGTATAAGTCTGAGAATTTTTAGTCATCGCAATTAAATCATCTTGCATTCCACGCATTGCAGCATCACTTTGTGTATATTTTTTATCAGTCGACACAACTGTTTTTCCATCAATATCAACCAATCGAGCACCTTTACTAAATCCGGTTACATTATCGATATAATCCTGCATTCCTGTATTATTTAAATATTCACTTGCAGCCATTTCAGCTTTTGCTACATCTGCTTCAGAAGCCTTACCTTGACGCATTCGTTCCCTCAAGAATTCAGCTCTATTTTCAAGTGCCTTGTACTGTTCGCTTACAACACCAGCTTCTCCATTTTTAATTTTATTTATAGCTCTATCTTCCATTGATTTAACTTTGTCAGTATATGCTTTTCTATCCGAAATGGAATCTTGAACAGGTTTTATTCTGTTGTCAATATCTTTAATTTGTTCATCAATTTTTTTCTCTTCCATTGATAACCTGCCTGCCTTACCTTTCGATCCAATCATACTGCTAAATTGTGCACCTCTTCTTCCGAAGAAAGTAGAACCATTAGCCCTTGCTTCACGCATTCTTTGGTTAGCATCTATTTGGCCTTTATGAATTTCACCTATTTTTTTTCCTTTCAAACCAGCAGAAACTCCACTAAACATTCCAGATAGTCCTCTACCAATTCCGGCACCGGTTGCAGCTCCAACAGCTCCCATACCAAGCCCTAAAGCAGCACCAGCAGCAGCTTTTGGAGCTCTACTTAATACCTTTCCACCCACTGCTCCTTCTTCTAATTTCTTAAGTGGGTTAAGATTAAACTTACCATCGCCTTCAATCTTGATACCCATATTTTCTAATATCTTTGGTAATTGTTTTATAAACATTAATACTCCAACTATTACAAATATTTTTACCCAACCATTTGTAATTTGTGAACCATTAATTATATCATACATACCTAAATCAGCTACTTTAGTAATTATGTATATACCAAAGTATAACGCAAGAAGTCTTATAAATAAACTTAAGAATGTCGATAAACACATTTTATACCATTTACTAAACATACCATCTTTACCACTTTTAGGATCCATATATGATATAACCGGTATTGGATATATTAATTGTAAAAATGCAAGTTTTACACTTCTTACTCCTATGTCAATACAGAATGATATTAAAAGCAAACATACAACTACAGCAGTAACAGTTGATAAAGGTTTATGATACGCTATTACAAAATGTTGATCAGATGGTGTATCTCCATCTTCAGCATCGTTTGTAACTGATAATGCAGTTGCAGTTCTAAATGTAAGACCCAAACTTTTGTTTTGAATACCATAAACATAATTTTCTAAGTTTGGGCTTTCTAATCCCGAACTTTCCAATGCATCCCTGCACTCTTCAGAAAAGTTACCATCAGAATCAACCATATTCATACATGCCGATAATCCTTCAACAGAATAATTAGGACTAAAAAATGGTAACATTACATAAAATGCCATTCTATTACCTGCGGTATCTATTATCGTAGCTTCTCCATCGTCTTGTATTTTTTCACCTAACAATAACTTTGCAAGAATGTTATCATCAAGAATTTTAGCTTGAAGACTAAATGCCATTTGAAATATATATGGCACTAATACAAGCATAACTAACGATATTACCGAACTTTGTATTAGTTTTCCAAACCCCTTACTTTTATCAGAGAACTCATCAGGGTTAACTACATATGTAATTAATGAAAAAGAAACTTTAAATAACATAAATATTCCAAGTAATATTTCTATTCGTGCTGCAAAAGACGCTATATCTCCTTGTGTTAGTATAGACGTTCTAGAAATTGCAATTAAAAGATCATATAGTGTTCCTATAAAATTAAACAAAGTGGTATCTAACGACATAAAAAATCTAACCATTAATTTTTCAAACCACAACATAGTTATTCACCGCTTCCTTTTACATAAATTTTAGACAATTTATATTCTGATGAAATTATATCAAAAAAGTCATAAAAAAACAAGCATGTAATGCTTGTAAAATTAACTACGTAACTGACAAGATGCCGATGCATTATCACTAGCGTTACCATTAACAAAGCAATTAAAGCATCCCATAATACTGTTTTCATCGCCACCTGCAACAAATCTTACAACTAATTGTACAAGTGAAACAACAAAGAATACAATAACAGCAGCAATTAATCTTTTGACAAAAGTCATTTGAGCTTTCTTAATCTCATCCTCTTTACTAGCAATTACTGCTTTAGCAAGATCTAACATACCAAAGATAATTAATAAGATTGGTACAACAATTTTAATTAACATTACTATTGTAGATACTACATATGGAAACATACCACTAAATACAAAATTATTAATGTTACCACATGAATACTCTAACCCCATATCAACTTTTGCTAAAATTTCTAACATAAACATTTCCTCCTAAACTAATTTAATTATATATCTTAATAATAATTTTGTCAATATAAGTTATTTTATTATATACGGATCTTTTTCAGTACCAGTACCAGATGTATATAATTCCTCAGAATCTATATATATAACCCAGTGATATCTCTGATAAGCACTAGCTTCTTCCAGTTCAACACCAATTGAATTAATTAAATATGCAACAGAATCATCTTCAGATACAGTATCAACTGTCCAACTATAATCCATAAAGTTTGCAAAATAATTATAATTCGTACAAGACATATCACCTAACTCTTTACAATTTACATCATAACTTGCTTGTGTAAAATCAGTTATACTAGGTAAACTAATTAATTGGTTAGCTACAGTTTCGCTACACTCTGTAGTAATACCTAAACTTAAATCGTTAATAGACCTTTTACCTATACAAACACTGTGAGGTAACATTTTTCCTCTAGTATCATCATTCATAGTCTTATCATTTTTATAATCATATAATAATCTATCAATAATAACACTATCTTTATAATTGTTTATACCTGTATATGCATTTTTATTAATATTATACTTGTTATCCCAGTTAAAAGACATATCCTGAGCTTTTTCTTTAATTAATTTTAATTTATCATTAGCATCTATTTTAATTATTCTATATATAGTACCATAGAAAGATAAATAGTTATTAACCTTATTACCTTTAAAAATATATTCATCCCCTACTTTATATAGTCCAGAACCATTATCTGTAACATCTTTAATTAAATAATCTTTTATATATTCAGTTTTATAATTATCACACTCTAAATACGGAATATAAGAATAATATTCACCTTCACTAGTACTATTATTCTTAACAACTACACTACCACTACAACTATCATCCTTTAAAGATTTAGCCGGAGTTTTCATGCCATCATCAGTTAAATTATCAAGTTTTATAATTGTACTCTTACCTTTTTTGGGTAACATCTTATGCCTTTTAGCATAACTTTTCGCACTACTAACCATCATTTCTTGATATTTAGAATAAGTTTTTTTACCGCCACTACATCCCCTTAATAGTGCCATAATCACAATAAACAATAAAGGTAGTGAAATTAAAACTCCGCATGTTACTAAAAACTTTGAATCTAATTTTTTCATTAAACCACCTAGTCCGCTCTAGTTGCACAACTCTTTCCTGTACCATTTATAAAACAATTAACACAATTCATCATATTCTTAGAATCATCTGCAACAAAACTAACAAGTAATTTTACAATTACAAATACAAAGAATACAATGGCTGCCGCAATTAATCTTTTTACAAATGTCATCTGATTCTTTTTAATTTCATCTTCTTTACCAGCGATTACTGCCTTAATTAAATCTAGCATACCAAATACAACAAGAACAACAGGTACAACTATTTGTATAACTAGAATAATAATATGAACAGTATTAGCAATTTTCTCATCAATTGCTAGATTCTTACCTAAAAAAGAATCACATCCAGCAATATTTGCTGCATATACTTGTCCGGCCATAAAACTACAAACAACTAATAATAATAAATAACTTAATTTTTTCTTCATATATACACTCCTTTTATTTACAATTACTTGCATTGTTCACAAAACATTCAACGCATCCCCAAATTCCATCATCATTTGCGCCTATCGCACTTAACAATAATTTTACAATTACTACTATAAAGAATACTAAGGCACCTAAGATTAACCTTTTTATAAACATACCTTGAGCTTTTTTTATATCATCTTCTTTTTGTGATGATACTGCTTTTACAAAATCAATTGACCCTAATAGTATTAATATAATTGGAACAGCAATTTGCATTATATTAATAACAGTATTAGATATTTGTAGTACCTTATAAGGCAAATGTTTAACACTACCACAATCAACATACGTTGCAGCATGTACTCTATTTGTAGTAAACAGTATAATAAATACAACTAAATATTTTAAATTTCTTTTCATAACACCTACTCACTTTCGGCAACACAGCTTTTATTATTTAAAAAGCAATCCGCACACTTCATAATATTTGCTTTATCACTACCGTCTGCAACAACACTAACAATAAGTTTTACAATTACAAACACAAAGAATACAAGCGCACCTGCAATTAACTTTTTAACAAAAGCCATTTGAGCTTTTTTAATTTCATCCTCTTTACCAGCAGTAATAGATTTGACTAGCGTAATCATTCCCATTACAACGAGTATAATAGGTACAACTACTTGAATAATTTTATAGGCAACATTAACAGTCTTAGTAATACTAGTAGGTATATTTTTAACCATGCCATCTCCACAACTTACTTTACCTGTATTTAAGTTAGAATAATCTTGGTCAATATCAACATTTCCATCATCTGCTGCATAAACAGAATTTATACAAGTTAATTGTATCATAAAGAGTGAAACAATTGCAAATAATATATATATTTTCTTCATAATTCCCCCTATAACTTTAATTTATAAATTAGACTATTTATTATATCACTATTTTTTCTTTCATTCAACATTGGCAATATATAATATGGTTTTATATGAGATTCTCCTTGAAACTCTTTAATCTCATCTCCAGATAATGGACATTTATTTAAAATGACTTTCTTATCCCTAAGCGAATTAAAAATAGTAGGATCAATCATCATAGATTCATTTATACGAATCATTGTTGGTTCAACTAAATAAATAATCTCATCACAATACTTTATAGCATTTTTAGAATTATTCAAGTCTATTAATATAATATCTTGATTACCATATTTTTCTAAAGTCATATCTACTGCATTATCTTGAATAGAGATCATCTCTTTATTATAAAAGAAATTAAAATCTAATTTATTTATCTCAAGCGCTAAAACTTTACGATATTTATCTAAATGTTTCTTTAATATATATATTAATGTAGTAGATCCTGCATGTTTAGTAATATTCTTAAACCCTATTATCTTAGTAGTCTTCGTACTCTTATTAATTAGTATTATTGCATCTTCGTAGTTATTTGGACTACTATATAACTCTACTATATGTTCAGATGTATAAGCAATATTATAAATACCAATTTCAATAATGCTTTTCAAGTATTCATCTGATACATTATCCTTACATATTACAAGTATAAGTTTATCACTCTTAATAAAACTAATTAAACTCTTTAATGTATTAATATCTGTATAATTATTAATAGCAGTAATATCTATAATAGCTTTCTCATAAGTTAGTGAACTAATCTCATTAAATAAAGTACCTACATCATACACTCCACTTAACCTTTTAATAGTCGCAATAGATATACCATTAATAATATTACTATTTAAATTCTCAATTACTATATTCATAATCTCTCCTAACCATTATAAAACGTTCTAGTCTCCCCATATACAGGTGTAGAAAACAAACTACCAATTTCAAGAATATTAATATTTAAATGGCTAAATGTAACAACTGTGTAATAGTAAGAATTATCACTATATTTTATTTTATATATACAATATCCTTTATCTTTAGAATCTTCATATATACGTGATACACTTACTAAAGAATTCCCATCTTCATCATTCTTAATCTTAGATAAAACTTTAGTCTCATACTTACTACAATCAACGCTAGTATGATATCCCATATTCTTCAAAGTAGTATTAATACTAGTAATACAATTACCAGCATCACCAAAACAGTTAGTATTACCATTAACCATATAATATCTATCAATAATACTAACTATATTATTTTTAGCCTTATATGCACTAGTATACATGTTAGATGCAATAAGAATAGAACCTACTATACCTACTACAATAATAACAATATATACAAGCATAGTACTACCTACCGCATCCTTCATGCGTCACCTCCAAAATACTATAAACAACTTATTCCATAGCAACTATACATAGTAGATGTATGCGAAGACATCTTTATAGGTAAATTAAAATCAAATAAACCAAAATCTAAAGTCATACTAGTAGTAACCTTATAACTATAGTATTCATACTTTATACCAGTATCACTTGTTTTATCATTAAGAATATATACACAGTAACCTTTGTAGTCTAATTCACCAACAGAAGCAGAACGTTTATCATCAATAATAGAACCATCAGATTTAACTAATCTAACACCATTATTAAAATCATGATCAGAAACAACACAATCTCTACTTCCTCTAGTATAACCATAACTAGTAAGTCTTTTTTCAATTTCATCTTTAGATTTACTATTAAATCCACCATAATCTTCAATAGCAGCAGTAAGACTATTATTAATCTTATAAGACTTATAATAACTCAAAGTAGAAATTATAAAACCAAACATAATTATAACAAAAAAAATTACTACATATATAGCAGAAACTGCCCCAGTACTTTCCTTCATTTAATCACCCACAAATATAATCATCAATGTCTTTATTATATTTACACTCCTGACTTCCATTCATGCATTTTCCACCTGTGTAAGAATAACCAAAATTCTCACATCTTGCTCTTTTACCCTGGTTTCCAATCAATGTTGCAATTATTCCGATTAATACACCTATGGTAGCAGCTACTAATACTATTGTCACTATTGTCATAGATGTTTCTCCTACAGCTTCTTTCATATTTCATCTCCTAATCATATTTGTATTACAAGAAAAACAAAATAACAAATTATTTCCCTTGTAACGCAAACACAAATTTGCGCTTTAAACTAGATTATTAGGGAGTTTTATTAATCCCATCTTCTATTTTCTGTTGCAATGCATCATTCGGTTTATAGCCTATATCATCTGATGCTTTAGTGTTAGCTTGGTTCATCATTACACCAATAACAACAGCAGCAGCTAAAACTAATGCTGCAATAATAACAATTGTGATAATTGTCATACTTCCTTCTCCAGTTGCTTCTTTCATTCAATAATCACCTCCTGTATTTTTATTAGATTATAGCACATATCACCTTTAAATTCAATAATATTACAATTTTATTATGTGTTTTTATGTAAAAATAATGTAAAATGTTGTATTTTTATTGTAATTTTTAATGGAATTGGTGTGCTACAAAGGTTTAGAGAACACAATGTTTTAATAATTAAAATTCATCTTTATAAAATATTTTTGTAATACTCAAAAAGATAGGTATCCACCTATCCCTATAAAATCTACATATTATAATTTTTCAATTTTTTCTTTACTTAATCCAGTAATATTAGCAATCTCTCCTACTCATCTACAACTACATATTAAATGTTTGCTTCAGATGCTTCTATTAAGTAAATTTTCTTAATATGCACCGATTAAACAACAATCATTTCAAAATCACTTAGTTCATTTATATCTTTAGTATAATACAAAATTGATAATGTAATACATTTATGTTAATAATTTATTTTATGAGAATGAATTATCAAGCGTAATTCGATTATATTAAATATTTTTTAAACAAAAGACTGTTAAATAAAACTTTTTGTTTTTTATCAACAGTCTAAAATATAATATATTATATTATACTTTATAATTCTATTTTTTCTTTTTTACCATTTTCAAAAACATAATATGGTAATTCTCCTATTACTCTTATGTTTTCACCATCAAAGAAAATAGTATCCTCTTCTGGAATAGCAATTACCTTTTCATTATCACTAGTATACTTAGTAATAAAATCAGTATATTTTTCTGTTAACATTTTATTTTCTTCTTCTGAAAGTTTTGACCTATAGTTAGTATAATGAACAAATATAGAAATATCACTTAAACAATTAAATCCTTTTGTATCAGTTAAATTAATTTCATTTTTATCCATTACTTCTATAACATTAATACTTTTCCCAAAGATAACTGCTCCTGCAGAACTACCATATACTATTCCATCATTTAATATGTATTTTTTTAATTTATCATAAATCTTTGTTGTCTTAATACCATTTAATAATTTATAAGTATTCCCTCCACCAATATAAATTAATGAATACTTATCTAAATCCTTTTTTTCTAATTCTTCAAATGATCTTACCATTTCTATATTAGGAATATCTATACTTGATATTTCTTCTTTAATCCACTCATAGCAACTATTATAAGGGTGATCTTCTTCATTCATTGCTAGTGGTATATATAATACTGATTTATTATGATCAATTATTTTATTTATTTCTGCATATGTTAATAATGTTTGTTTACCACAACCGCCGCCATTTAAAAATAATCTCATTTTTTTCCTCCGATACAAAAAAAGGAACTTATTAATAACAAGTTACATTAGTAGCAGCCTAATTATAATTAAGCAAGTGGCCTTCTATTTTGTGTATCACATTAATTGTGACCGCCGAAGCTAGGCTGGGACTACCATCTCCCAATGAAAGAATGTATAACATCCCCTCACACTAATTAAATTATAGCACACAAATTAATAAAATGAGCAATAAATTTAACGAAACCAGGATAAAATCATCCGACTAGGATAAATCGACATAATATAATTGTTTATGGCAA